>CASELH010000047.1 GCA_949288715.1 uncultured Bacteroides sp.
GGCTGGCCTGTTTCTTTCACACAACAAAAGTAAACATTCCCAGCCGTATTTCCTTTCACTGCGCAAATCTAAGGGAGCGCAAGCGAAGAATCTCCTACTAGCGGGAATAAATAGGAGATCCTTCACTCCGTTCAGGGTGACAGAACAAAATGATAGTCAAAACACATTTCGACACACCCTCATGACAGATGCAAGGCGCAGCCCTTAAGAATCTGCGTAAATCTGCGCCCGTCTGCGTCATCTGCGTGCCAACAAAATGCACAACACGGGGATGTAAACATATTAAAATCTCCGCATTCCCCGTATCGAAATACATAAATGCTTACATGAAAAATTCTGATTATTCACTTTTCCTTACAAAAACTATTTCCCGTATCACTCGTATCGTATTCGAAACCAATACATTGCCGCAACAAATACGCCCCAACTACGTACCACCTCCGGTTCTCCTCCTTACCAAGTCCTTACCAGGTCCTATTGAAGTTCGGCGTATAGGGAAGGAGGTGGACCGTAGAAAATGCGGACATGTTCGGGAGGGAATAGGAAGATGACGGGCATCAGGACAGGCATTTTTGTAAACATATCTTTTCCAAACCGGCCTTTTTAAGGAAGAGTGCCACCCCAAAGCGTAAACGAAAGCCCCGTGGAAGGCACGCCACATTGCCCCGCCAAAATGCAGCGTAATTCAAAACATTTTTCTACTTTTGCAGCCCGAAAACGCCGGCACCCGATGCAAATCACCGCTCACGACATACGCCAAGCCCTGCACGGCCACTACCCCCCGGGGGAAGCCGCCGCCCTGGCACGCATTGTGTATGGCGAGATGCTGGGCGGAAGCACGACGGATTACTATCTGGACAGGGGCATCGACCTGACGGACGCCGAGGCCGGAAGGCTGGAAGATATATTGGCACGGCTGCGCGCCTACGAACCTATACAATACATACAGGGCTACGCGCGCTTCCTGGGGCGGGACTTCGAGGTGACGCCCGACGTGCTCATCCCGCGCCCGGAGACGGAAGAACTGGTAGAACTTATATTGGACGAAATGCCCCCCGCCCGGCATGCCCTGGACGTGGGCACGGGTAGCGGATGCATTGCCATCAGCCTGGCCAAGGCCTGGCACACCCGCGTGGAGGCGTGGGACGTGTCGGCCCCGGCGCTCGAAGTGGCACGGCGCAACAGCAGCCGCCTGGAGGCCGAGGTGGACTTTGCCCTGCGCGACGCCCTGCAGCCTGCCCCCCTACCCGACCGGCCATACGACCTGATAGTGAGCAACCCGCCCTACGTGACGGAGGCCGAGAAGGCCGACATGGAGCCCGGCGTGCTGGAGCGGGAGCCGGCACTGGCCCTGTTTGTGCCCGACGACGACCCGCTGCGCTTTTACCGCGCCATCGCCCGGCTGGGACGGGCAGCCCTTGCACCCGGCGGCAGGCTGTATTTCGAGATAAACCGCGCCTTCGGGCAAGCCACGGGCCAGATGCTGGAGCAGATGGGCTACACCTGCGTCCGGCTACGGAAAGACTTATCCGGCAACGACCGATTTATAATAGCACAACAATGACAGAAATGACTGAAACCGAGGCACTGAACAAGCTGATGGCCTATTGCGCCAACGCCGAGCATTGCCGTGCCGAACTGACCGAGAAGATGCAACGCTGGGGGCTGGACTACGAGGCCGTGAACCGCATTGCCGACCGCTTGGAGGACGAGAAGTTTGTAGACGAGGAGCGCTATTGCCGTGCTTTCATTCACGACAAATACAAATTTGCCAAATGGGGCAAGATGAAGATAGCCCAGGCACTGAAGCTGAAGAAAATACCCCCCTACGTGTACAACCTCATGCTGAACAACATAGACGAAGAGGAATACTTGGGCATACTGCGCGGCCTGCTGGACGCCAAGCGCAAAAGCGTGCGCGCCGCCACCCCCTACGAGCAAAACGGCAAGCTGGTGCGCTTTGCCCTGAGCCGGGGGTTCGAGATGAAGGACATCCGCCGCTGCATGGAGGTGCCCGAAGAAGAAAATGAATGGGAAGCATGAAAAACTTGGCCTTCCCTTTTCAAATGTCGTTCCGAATCCCTACCTTTGCAGGGTAAATACAAAACAGTTAGTAGGCTATGAAAACCTTAGAAAGATTGTTTGCAGAAAAATTACTGAAAATCAAAGCAATCAAGCTGCAACCGGCAAACCCGTTCACTTGGGCATCGGGCTGGAAATCACCGTTCTATTGCGACAACCGCAAAACCCTTTCTTACCCTTCACTGCGCACGTTCGTGAAGACGGAAATCACACGCCTCATCCTGGAACGCTACCCGCAGGTAGACGCCATTGCCGGCGTGGCTACGGGTGCCATACCGCAAGGCGCGCTGGTGGCCGACGCGCTGAACCTGCCCTTTGTATACGTACGCTCTACCCCCAAAGACCACGGGCTGGAAAACCTTATTGAGGGCGAACTGCGCCCGGGCATGAAGGTGGTGGTGGTGGAAGACCTCATCTCGACAGGCGGAAGCAGCCTGAAGGCCGTGGAAGCCATCCGCAGAGACGGTTGCGAGGTTATAGGCATGGTAGCCGCCTACACTTACGGATTCCCCGTGGCCGAAGCCGCCTTCAAGGAAGCCAAAGTGCCCCTGGTGACACTGACCAACTATGAAGCCGTGCTGGACGTGGCACTGCGCACCGGCTACATTGAAGAAGCCGACGTGGAAACGCTGAACGAATGGCGCAAAGACCCCGCACACTGGGACGCCAGAAAATAACGCACTGACCCCATGATGAAATTTGAAAGCAGCGTAAAGCAGGTGCAAGCCCCGCAAGAGACGGTCTACGCCAAGTTGTCGGACTTGAACAACCTGGAGCGGATAAAAGACCGCATACCCGCCGACAAAGTGAAGAACCTGAGCTTTGATGCCGAAAGCCTCAGCATAGACGTGGCACCCGTAGGCCGGATAACGCTACGCATTGTGGAGAAAGAGCCTTGCACGTGCATCAAGTTCGGCACCGTGGTGTCGCCCCTGCCGTTCAACCTATGGATACAACTGCTGCCCGTAGGCGCGGACGAGTGCAAAATGAAGCTGACCATCGGCCTGGAGCTGAACTCCTTTATGAAAGCCATGGTGCAGAAGCCCCTGCAAGACGGGGTGGAGCGCATGGCGACTGCCCTGGCGGCCATACCCTATAAATAACAGGACCAACCAAAAAATACTTATCACCGTGGCTCAGAAACTGTGGGAGAAATCCGTCCAGATAAACAAAGACATTGAACGCTTCACCGTGGGGCGCGACCGCGAAATGGACCTCTACCTGGCCAAGTACGACGTGCTGGGCTCGATGGCACACATCACCATGCTGGAGACCATCGGCCTGCTCACCGCCGACGAACTGAAGTTACTGCTGGCCGAGCTGAAGGACATCTATGCCTTGGCCGAGCGGGGCGAGTTTGTCATTGAGGACGGGGTGGAAGACGTGCACTCGCAGGTGGAACTGATGCTGACCCGGCGACTGGGCGACGTGGGCAAGAAGATACACAGCGGCCGCTCGCGCAACGACCAGGTGCTGCTCGACCTGAAGCTGTTTACCCGCGCAGAAATCAAGGAGATAGCCGAGGCCACGGAGCAACTTTTCCACGTGCTCATCCGACAGAGCGAACGCTACAAAAACGTGCTGATGCCGGGCTACACGCACTTGCAGATAGCCATGCCTTCGTCGTTCGGCCTGTGGTTCGGGGCGTATGCCGAGAGCCTGGTGGACGACATGCTGTTTCTGCAAGCGGCCTACAAGATGTGCAACCGCAATCCCCTGGGCTCGGCGGCAGGCTATGGGTCGTCTTTCCCCTTGAACCGCACGCTCACTACCCGCTTGCTGGGATTTGACTCGCTGAATTATAATGTGGTATATGCACAGATGGGGCGGGGCAAGATGGAGCGCAACGTGGCCTTTGCCTTGGCGGGCATAGCGGGCACGCTGTCCAAGCTGGCCTTCGACGCCTGCCTGTTCAACAGCCAGAACTTCGGCTTTGTGAAGCTGCCCGACGAGTACACCACAGGGTCGAGCATCATGCCCCACAAGAAGAACCCCGACGTGTTTGAGCTGACACGCGCCAAGTGCAACAAAATACAATCGCTGCCCCAGCAGATTATGATGATTGCCAACAATCTGCCATCGGGCTACTTCCGCGACTTACAAATCATTAAGGAGGTGTTCCTCCCCGCCTTCCAAGAACTGAAAGACTGCCTGCAAATGGCCACCTACATCATGAACGAAATAAAGGTGAACGAGCATATTCTGGACGACGACCGCTATGCCCTCATTTTCAGCGTGGAGGAGGTGAACCGCCTGGCCAGGGAAGGCATGCCTTTCCGCGACGCCTACAAAAAGGTGGGGCTGGACATTGAGGCCGGTCGCTTTGTGCCCCGCAAAGAGGTGCACCACACCCACGAAGGCAGCATAGGCAACCTGTGCAACGACCAAATCAGCGCCCTGATGCAGAAGGTGGTGGACGGCTTTGACTTCCGCACGATGGAGGAGGCGGAGAGAGCGTTGCTGGGGCGGTAAGTTCCGGCGGCAGGAAGCAGCTTTCCGAAGCGACAAAAATATACAGCCATATGGACCAATATATAACAAACATCAAGGTCAATCGTTTGTACCATTTGCACGACTTCAACATACCTTGCGGACAGGCGGGAAGTCCTCACTTGCTCATCACCGGCAAAAATGGTAGCGGAAAGACGGTGTTGCTGAATGCCATTGCCTCATACCTGAATCTGATAAAAGAAGACAAAGAGATGTACTTTGCCCACTTCAGAGAAAATCGTGAAGCTTTGGAAAAGCAGTTAAATGCTGCAACTGACGAGCAGACAAGGCTAAGCGCTAAAAACAGTATTGCCTTTTTTGACAAACAAATAGATAAGCTGTATGGCCAGGTAGAATTGTCATTCAATGATGCAGCCGGCCTCATTGAAGCCTACCAGCAGGAACAATTCATCATCACGTTCTACGAGGCCGACCGCAGCAAAAGCAAAAGCAACATTACAGAGCCGCAGAGCCCGACAAAGCCACAATATAATATAAAAGGAGACGTCAAGCAAACTGCCACAGACCAATTTCTGAACTTTCTGGCAGACCTGAAGATTCAAGAAGCCTTGGCACGCAACGAACAGCAGACTACCGATGCCGACGACATACACCGGTGGTTCATTGGCTTTGAACAGCTGTTGCGACACATTTACCAAGACGAGCAACTGACGCTATCATTCGATTACCGCGACTACAGTTTCCGGATAAATACAGAAGGCAAGTCTTTCAAGTTTACCGAAACATCCGACGGCTTTTCTGCCGTGCTCGACATTGTAATCGACCTTATCTTAAAAATGCAACCGCAAGGCAGGTTGGCGCACAACTATACTAAAAAAGGCATTGTGCTGATAGACGAGATAGAGACTCATCTGCACTTGGAACTGCAACGCATCATCATGCCGTTGCTGACACAAATATTTCCCAACATTCAATTCATCGTTACCACGCACTCGCCTTTTGTACTCAACTCCATGAACAATGCCATTGCATTTGACTTGGAGCATCAGAAGATACTGGATGACTTGACCGAATATTCCTACGACACCTTAGCCGAAGGATATTTCGGTGTCAGCACCGGCTCCAGCTACATGGACATGCAACTGGACAAACTGCACCGACTGCTGGAGAAAGAAAGCTTGAGCGAAGCCGACAAACAAGCCATCAGGCTGCTGACCAAAGATTTTGAGGAACTGCCCGAAGTAGCCTCACCTAATATTGTGGGAGAATTCCTTCAACTGAAATGCCGGTATGCAGACAAGCTAAAAAACATTCTGGCACTATGATTAGGGTATTTAAAAGGGAGGAAGAACCGAAAACGCTGAAAACTACAAAAGCGTATGACGGGGACGATGTGCAGAAGGCTCTTAGATGTGACCAACATAGCAAATGCTACCTCTGTGAACGCAAGCTCGGTACTGATTACGTTATCGATCACTTTAATTCTGCTGAAATGCAGGTTGAATAAGAAGCAATAAGCAAACAACTATCTGCTTAAATCATACAATGCATGTTAACGAATGCGACACAATCCTAAATTATCGCTTGTCACATAAATTTCATTTTGTAATAGCAAAGAGATTTTATATATTTACAACGACTTTACATCACATATGTGACATCCAATTAGGTAGGGAACAGTTCTAATTCCAAGGAACAAAAGTACGCTATTGGGATAAAGTTAAATAGATCAGGCAATTTACATACGGAATGACTATATTACACTATTCAACCATGAATGTTTAATCTTAAAAATGCATATACGATGAAACGGAGTAAATTAATTGTGCTTATAGTTATGCTTGTAACTATTGCAGGTAGCTATAACATTTTCAACCATCAGAAAAAAGATGGAATGTCAGACATCATGTTAGCAAACATTGAAGCATTAGCCCGAGCAGAGTCAGGAACGAATGACAATTGCGCCTTATGGATTCAATATGGTGGTAGTGGCATTATAAGACAATGCATCACATGCCAGAATGTATATTTTGTATCTTCTTTCAGCGGTCTTGACACATGTTGGTTCTAAATAAGGATAATATGCAAAACATTACAACATGAACAAAAGAACTCATAAAAATCCACTCTTACTAGAAAATATCTTTTCCATAAAGAAGAGATGGATATTCTTCAGTATAAGCACTCTTCTACTATGTAGTTGTCAGACAAATTTAGAAAGTGAACGACTGGAATTCACCCAATTCCCCATAGAAAAGTCAGTCATATTGGATTCTATCCAAACCGAACCAGTGCTGTATTGCTTAGGCGACATGCTAATGACCGACAGCATGCTAGTAACATTAGATTTGAAATGCGATACTTTCTTCCGGTATTTCCGACTTCCAGACTTACATTATTTGGGCGCTTCTACCATCAAAGGAGGAGGGCCGAATGATGAAGTTGCTATATTTCCCACACTCCAAAACAGAGGCGAAAATAAATTTGCTTATCGCTCAGTATCTTCCGTCAAGGAGGTGAAATATGACTACATACAACAGACATTACAAGCCACAAGAGTCTATGCTGTGCCCGCAGCCTTTGCCAACATACTGAATTCAATCCTGTCAGGCGATGCCCTCATTGGATATGGCATGATGGATACAGCCCCCAAAGAATATAAGAAATTAGCATTAACTGACAATACAATTTCTGACTTTGGCCCGGACTATCCGAAAGTTGGCATTCAAGCTGATGACCACTTGAAAAACGTTCTGTTCTCCAAAACCCTTACCTGTAGTCCGAACGACTCTTTGATAGCGGCACTATATGACAAATTTCCCTTGCTGCGCATTTACAACTCACAAGGCAAAGTGATTGCAGAGACTCTCTATGATAACCAGCAGCCTCAGCCCAAAGGTTATGATAGCCCCAACGGACCAGGTGCTGCAGCCGGAAAAGCATTCATCAATTATTTAAAACTCAAAGTGACAAATCATTATATCTATGGGCTTTATGTAGGTAAAACACATAACGAACTACCTCCTTCTATGGACGGTCTTGTTGATATCGGGCGCGAAATTCACGTCTGGGACTGGCAAGGAAGGCCCATGGCCCGTTTTTTGCTGAACAGAACAGTAAGCAACTTTGCTGTGGCACCTGACGACAGCCGACTTCTACTTTATACTTATACTGACGAGGATTGTTTATATACTCTACAGCTTACCCTCCATTGAGAGTTTATGCGAAATCATTAGCAAAATATCCTAAAAGAATATCTCTGTCAACTTTTGCTTAAAAACAGTTGGCAGAGATGCGCTTTTTTCTTATCTTTGCCCCGTCTTTCGCAAAGGCATGCGGCAATAGCTCAGTTGGTAGAGCACGACCTTGCCAAGGTCGGGGTCGCGAGTTCGAGTCTCGTTTGCCGCTCTTGTTATCAGGTCGCCCGGATGGTGGAATGGTAGACACGAAGGACTTAAAATCCTTTGGCCAGTAATGGCTGTGCGGGTTCAAGTCCCGCTCCGGGTACCCTACGGGACGAATCGTTGGCAAGACGGTTTGCCCCTTTTTTATTTTAATCAAACTGTTTTTTCAACGCTAATTTTAGACACAGCCATGAAAAAAAGCATTCTGTTCTGCTTATGCTGTATTTTCTCTGTTGCCGCCTCGGCACAGCGCGTGGTAACCACGCTGGAGAAGAACTGGAAATTTACAAAAGGTGATGTGCCCGAAGCCAATCAAGAGGGCTATAATGATGCGAAATGGGAACGCGTAACCATTCCGCACGACTGGGCCATCTACGGGCCTTTCGACCGCAACAATGACCTGCAGGAGGTGGCCGTCACCCAGAACTTCGAGAAGCAGGCATCGGTAAAAACCGGACGGACAGGTGGACTGCCTTACGTGGGCGTAGGCTGGTATCGCACGACTTTTGACGCGCCTGCCGGCAAGCAGGTGACGCTGGTGTTTGACGGCGCCATGAGTGAGGCCCGCGTGTATGTAAACGGACAGAAAGCCGGATTCTGGCCTTTGGGATACAATTCTTTTTATCTTGACGTGACGCCCTACGTGCATCAGAACGGACAGACAAACACGCTGGCCGTACGGCTGGAAAACCGTCCGCAGTCTTCACGCTGGTATCCCGGCGCAGGGCTGTACAGAAACGTACACCTGGTGGTGACGGAAAAAGTGCACGTGCCGGTATGGGGAACACGGATTACCACTCCGCATGTAGAGGCCGGCTATGCCGCAGTGAAATTGCAGACCACCCTATCCGGAGCCGGCGACCAGGACATCCGCATGGTGACCGACATCATTTCGCCCGACGGCAAGGTGGTGGCCACCAAAGACAACACCCGGAAAATACATTATGGAGAGCCGTTTGAACAGAACTTCCTAGTGAATGCGCCCATGCTGTGGTCGCCCGAAAGCCCCTCGCTGTACAAGGCTGTTTCGAAGATTTATGCAGACGGCACGCTGGTAGATGAATACACCACCCGCTTTGGCATACGCAGCATAGAGATTGTGGCAGACAAGGGCTTCTTCTTGAACGGTAAGCACCGCAAGTTTCAAGGCGTATGCAACCACCACGACCTGGGGCCATTGGGGGCAGCGGTCAACGTGGCCGCCCTGCGCCGACAGCTTACGCTGCTGAAAGACATGGGCTGCGATGCCATCCGCACCAGCCACAATATGCCTGCGCCCGAGTTGGTGGAACTATGCGACGAAATGGGCTTCATGATGATGATTGAGCCCTTTGACGAATGGGACATTGCCAAATGTGACAACGGCTATCACCGCTTCTTCAACGAATGGGCGGAAAAGGACATGGTAAACATGCTGCGCCACTACCGCAACAACCCCTGCGTGGTGATGTGGAGCATAGGCAACGAGGTGCCCACCCAGGTGAATCCGGAAGGCTACAAGGTGGCATCGTTCTTGCAAGACATCTGCCACCGGGAAGACCCTACACGGCCCGTGACGTGCGGCATGGACCAGGTGTCGAGCGTGCTGGACAACGGCTTTGCCGCGTTGCTGGATGTGCCCGGGCTGAACTACCGCGCCCACCGCTATGTGGAGGCCTACAACCGCTTGCCACAGAACATTGTGCTGGGGTCGGAAACGGCATCGACAGTAAGCTCGCGCGGTGTCTATAAGTTCCCGGTAGAGAAGCGTGCCAACGCTATGTACGACGACCACCAGTCTACGGGATACGACGTGGAGTATTGCCCGTGGAGCAATCTGCCCGATGACGACTTTGCCTTGGCAGAAGACTACCCGTGGACCATCGGCCAGTTTGTATGGACAGGTTTCGACTACCTGGGCGAGCCTACTCCCTACCACACGGACGCCTGGCCCAGCCACAGCTCGCTGTTCGGCATCATAGACTTGGCGAGCCTGCCTAAAGACCGCTACTACCTGTATCGCAGCGTTTGGAACAAGAAGTCGCCCACGCTACACGTCCTGCCCCACTGGACTTGGCCCGGCAGGGAAGGCGAAAACACGCCCATCTTTGTCTACACCAGCTATCCGGAAGCCGAGCTTTTCGTCAACGGCAAGAGCTATGGCAAGCAGCGCAAGCTGACCCGCGAGGAAAGCCAGGCCTTGCAAGGCAAAGATTCCCTGTGGCTGCAACGCCGCTACCGCCTGGTGTGGCTGGACGTGCCCTATGAGCCGGGCGAGGTGAAAGTGGTGGCTTATGATGCCAACGGGAAAGCCGCTGACACGAAAATAGTGCGCACAGCCGGAAAGCCCCACCACATAGAACTGGTAGCCGACCGCACAGACCTCGCTGCCGACGGCAAGGATTTGGCCTACATCACCGTGCGCATTGTGGATAAAGACGGCAACCTGTGCCCGACAGACACCCGCCTGGTACAGTTCTCGGCCAAGGGAGCAGGCACCTATCGCGCCTCAGCCAACGGCGATGCCACCTGCCTCTATGTGTTCCACGAGAACAGGATGCCCGCCTTCAGCGGCCAATTGACCGCCATTGTACAGGCCGGGGAAACGGAAGGAGAAATAACCTTCGAGGCCAAGGCAAAAGGGGTGAAGGCCGGAAAGCTGACGTTGAAGGTGCGGACGCATCAAAAATAGCACGTAGTATAAAGTTTTTTGCTACCTTTGTCTGCACAAGACATTTACTGCAAGATGACTACCCCGAAACTACTGATATCCGCCCTGCTGCTATGCATCGCGCTGGCTGCACAGGCACAAGCGCCGCGCGTCATCCCCGGCGACGAACGTACCGAAGTCTACTTCCCCCTGCTGGAGGGCAAACGCATTGCCTTGTTTTCCAACCACACGGGCATGGTGGGCGACAAACACGTATTGGACATCCTGCTGGAGCACGGGCTGCGGGTGACGGCCATCTTCTCCCCCGAGCATGGCTTCCGCGGACAGGCCGATGCCGGCGAACATGTATCAAACTCGGTGGACAAGCAGACGGGGGTACCCATCCTCTCCCTATACAATGGCAAGGAGCAGAAGCCCTCGCGGGAGTCCATGCAGAAGTTTGACGTGCTGCTGGTGGACATACAGGACGTGGGCTTGCGCTACTACACCTACTACATCACCCTGTGCCGACTGATGGATGCCTGCGCGGAACACGATAAGTCCATCATCCTGCTGGACCGCCCCAATCCCAACGGGCACTACGTGGACGGCCCCGTGCTGGACATGAAGCACAAGTCCGGCGTAGGCTGGCTGCCCATCCCCGTGGTGCACGGCATGACGTTGGGCGAGCTGGCACGCATGGTGAACGGCGAGGGCTGGCTGACGCAGGGACGGAAGTGCCGGCTGACGGTAATCCCCTGCCTGAACTACACACACGCCACCCCCTACCGCCTCCCCATTCCCCCCTCACCCAACCTGCCCAACATGACAGCCGTGTACCTCTACCCCTCGCTGTGCTACTTCGAGGCAACGCCCGTCAGCGTGGGGCGCGGCACGGACAAGCCTTTCCAACTGTATGGCCACCCCGACCTGAAGGGCGACCGGTACCCCTACACCTTCACTCCCCGCAGCCTGCCCGGCGCCAAGAATCCGCCTCAGCTGGGCAAGACTTGCCACGGCGTAGACCTGAGCGGACTGGATGAAGAAGACCTCCGCACCAAAGGCATCGACCTGACCTACCTGATAGAGGCCTACCGCGACCTGAAGCCCACGGGCAGGCGCTTCTTCAACTCGCTGTTCGAGAAACTGATAGGCGTGGACTACGTGCGCGCCATGATAGAGCAGGGCTGCACCGCCCACGAGATACGCGCCCGCTGGCAGCAGGATGTGGAGCAATTCAAAGCGCAGCGAAAGCCCTACCTATTATATGAAGAATGAAGAACGAAGAATTAAGAATCCCACTTAAACACTGCACCGAACCATGAGCCCGCTATCCGTCACACTCACCATTGCCATTTACTTCATTGTCCTGTTTACTGTGTCTTATTTTGCCGGGCGGAAGGCCGACAATGCCGGATTCTTCACCGGCAACCGCCGCTCGTCGTGGTACATGGTGGCCCTGGCCATGATAGGCGCCAGCATGTCGGGTGTCACGTATGTATCGGTGCCGGGCATGGTAGCCACCAGCAGCTTCGGCTACCTGCAGATGGCCTTGGGCTTCACGGCCGGGCAATTGGTGATAGCCTACGTGCTGGTGCCGCTGTTCTACCGCATGAACCTCACCTCCATCTACGAGTATCTGGAGGAGCGCTTCGGCCTGCGCACCTACCGCACAGGGGCGTGGTTTTTCTTCATCAGCAAGATGCTGGGGGCAGCGGTCAGGCTGTTCCTGGTGTGCCTCACGTTGCAGTTGCTGGTGTTCGAGCCCCTGCACCTGCCCTTCGTGCTGAACGTGGTGGCCACCGTGGCGCTGGTGTGGCTCTACACCTTCCGCGGAGGCGTGAAGTCGCTCATCTGGACTGACTCGCTGAAGACGCTGTGCCTCATCGTGTCCGTCGTGCTGTGCATCGTCTACATTGCCCGCGACATGGGGCTGACGGCCGGCAGCATGGTCAGCCTGATACGGGAGAGCGACATGTCGCGCATGTTCTTCCTAGACGACGTGAACGACAAGCAATACTTCTTCAAGCAATTCCTGGCAGGCATGTTCACCATGATTGCCATGACGGGACTGGACCAGGACATGATGCAGCGCAACCTGAGCTGCCGCAACTCGCGCGAGTCGCAGAAGAACATGATAACAAGTACCGTGTCGCAGTTCTTCGTCATCCTGCTCTTCCTCATGCTGGGCGTGCTGCTCTACACGTTTGCCGCCAGCCGGGGCATCGAGGTGAGGAATGGCGATGAGCTGTTCCCCCTGGTGGCCACGGGCGGATACCTGCCGCTGGTGGTGGGCGTGCTGTTCATCGTGGGACTGATATCGTCCGCCTACTCGGCGGCAGGGTCGGCGCTGACGGCACTCACCACCTCGTTCACCGTGGACATCCTGGGCACCCGGGGCAAGGACGAGCAGCAGGTGGTAAGGATGCGCAAGCGGGTGCACGTGGGCATGGCGGTGGTGATGGGGCTGACCATCTTCGTGTTCGGGCTGCTGAACAACACCAGCGTCATCGACGCCGTCTACACGCTGGCCAGCTATACCTACGGGCCTATACTGGGGCTGTTTGCCTTCGGCATCTTCACGAAGTGGCAGGTGCGCGACCGCTACATCCCCGTGGTGGCCATCGCGTCGCCGGCACTGTGCTACGTGCTGCAGCGCAACTCGGAGGCGTGGCTGGGCGGCTACCAATTCAGCTACGAGCTGCTGATACTGAACGCCCTCTTCACCTTCCTGGGCCTGTGCCTGCTGAGGAGAGGGAGCAAGGCAAAACGAGGTCTTGACCTCGATGCCTCCGAGGTCAAGAGGTCGACATGACCGAGGTCAAGACCTCAACACCGCCGAGGTCAAGACCTCAATTCGGCCGAGGTCAAGAGGTAAGAGCAAGCGGGATATAGCCGACAAGAAATAAACCATAGTATAACGACATTAACTTAACACACACACTACAACCATGAACCGTATCAAGACCGCTACAAGCAACAAGCGCATCCTCGCCATCGACATCCTGCGAGGCATCACCATTGCCGGCATGACGCTGGTAAACAATCCCGGCAGCTGGGGCCACATCTACGCGCCCCTGCGCCACGCCGAGTGGAACGGGCTGACCCCGACCGACCTGGTGTTCCCCTTCTTCATGTTCATCATGGGCATCTCCACCTACATCTCGCTGAAGAAATACGACTTCACCTTCAGCCGGGCCGCCGCGCTGAAAATCATCAGGCGCACGGCGGTCATCTTCCTCATCGGCCTGGGGCTGGCCTGGTTTGGCAGCTTCTGCTACTACTGGGCATCGCCCACCGAGGGCATCAGCTTCTGGGCGCAGCTGGGCGAGTCGGTGTGGACGTTCGACCACATCCGCATCCTCGGCGTGATGCAGCGCCTCGCCCTGTGCTACTGCGCCGCCGCGCTGGTGGCTCTCGGCATGAAGCATAGCCGCATCCCCTGGCTCATCGTCATCCTGCTGGCCGGCTACTGGGTGCTGCTGGCGCTGGGCAACGGCTTCGTGTATGGCGAGGAGAACATCCTGTCCAAGGTAGACCGCGCCGTGCTGACGCCCGCCCACATGTACCGCGACAACGGCATCGACCCGGAGGGTCTGCTGAGCACCATCCCCGCCGTGGCCCACGTGCTGATAGGCTTCTGCGTGGCGCGCATGATGCTGGGCCGCAAGCCGGAGGCCGGGGCATCCGCCGAACGGGCGCACGACCAGAAGCTCATCACCCTGTTCCTGGTAGGCGCCATCCTGACCTTTGCCGGACTGCTGCTGAGCTACGGCTGCCCGCTGAACAAGAAGGTGTGGTCGCCCACCTTCGTGCTCACCACCTGCGGCTTCGGCTCCAGCCTGCTGGCGCTGCTCATCTGGATTATCGACGTGAAGGGCTACCGGCGGTGGAGCACGTTTTTCGAGGCCTTCGGCGTGAACCCCCTGTTCATGTACGTGCTGGGCAATGTGCTGGGCATACTGTTCGACGCCATCAGCCTGCCCTGGGCGGGAGGCAGCGTGTCGATACACGGACTGCTGTACGACGTGACGCTGCAACCCCTCTTCGGCGACACAGGCGGCTCGCTGGCCTACGCCCTGGTGTTCATCGCCATCAACTGGGTGATAGGCTATCAGCTCTACAAGCGGAGAATATACATTAAGATATGATGATTAACGGGTTAGCGTTTAGTGATTAGTGATGAATGCGTACTAATCACTAAACACTAATCACTAAACACTGAACAAAATGATTCTCATAGCAGACAGCGGCGCCACCAAGACCGACTGGGTCTTGCTCGGAACAAGCGCCACCCCCGAACGGGTGGTGTCCACCCAAGGCATCCACCCCCTCTTCCAGACGGAGGACGACATGGCACGCATCGTGGCCACCGAACTGATTCCCCGTCTGGGCGCCTTCCAGGTAGACGAACTGCACTTCTACGGCGCGGGCTGCCTGGCGCATGTAGCCCCCATGGTGGCCAATGCCCTGCGCCGCCACCTGGTGGTGACGGGCGCAGTGGAGGTGTGCAGCGACTTGCTGGGTGCTGCCCGTGCCCTGTGTGGCACCAGGCCCGGCATAGCCTGCATACTGGGCACGGGCTCCAACTCCTGCTACTACGACGGGCGGGACATCGCCGCACACGTCCCTCCCCTGGGCTTCATTTTGGGCGATGAAGGCAGCGGCGCCTACCTGGGCAAATGCTTCGTGGCCGATGCACTGAAAGGCCAGCTGCCGCCCGGACTGAAAGAAGCCCTCTTGGAGCACCTGGGCATGACGGAGGCCGAGGTGATAGACCGCGTGTACCGCCAGCCTCTGCCCAACCGTTTCCTGGCTAGTATAGCCCCCTTCCTGGCGTTGAAAGCCCACGAACCAAGCGTTAGAACGCTCGTGAGCAAGGGTTTCAACGCTTTCTTCCGCCGGAACGTGATGCGCTACGACTACCGTCGACACCCCGTGCACTGCACCGGCTCCATAGCCTACCACTTCAGCCCCATACTCCGGGAGGCCGCACGCGAGGCAGGCATCACCCTGGGCACCATCGCCCAAAGTCCGCTGGAAGGGCTCATTGCCTTCCATCAAAAAACGAAGAAAGGATAACAAAAGAAATAACCCATAAATACAAAAACATTATGTGTGGAATAGTAGGATACATCGGCAAGAGGGAGGCTTATCCCATCTTGGTAAAAGGATTGAAAAGACTGGAGTACAGAGGATACGACAGCGCAGGCGTCGCCCTCATCAACCCGGAAGGACGACTGAACGTGTACAAGGCCACAGGCAAAGTGGCCGGGCTGGAGCAATATGCCGCCGACAAAGACCGTTCGGGCCACATCGGCATAGCCCACACCCGCTGGGCCACCCACGGCGAGCCCTCGCAGGCCAACGCCCACCCGCACGTGTCCGCATCGGGCAACCTTGCCCTGGTGCACAACGGCATCATCGAGAACTACGCCGTCATCAAGCAACGGCTGGAACAGAAAGGCATCCCCTTCCGCAGCAGCACGGACACCGAGGTGCTGGTGCAGCTGGTGGACTATCTGCAAAGCACCAACCACCTCGACCTGCTCACTGCCTTGCAGCTGGCTCTGCACGAGGTAGTGGGTGCATACGCCATTGCCTTGGTAGACCGCCGCGACCCCGGCACGCTGCTCGTGGCGCGACGCAGCAGTCCGCTCGTCATAGGCATCGGGCAGGGCGAATACTTCATAGGCAGCGACGCCACCCCGCTCGTGGAGTACACCGACCAGATGGTCTACCTGAAGGACAACGAGATAGCCATCATCCGCCCCGACGCGCCCCTGCACGTCGTCGACCTGGACAACGTGGATGTCGACGCCCACGTGCAGACCGTGGCCATGAACCTGGGCCAGCTGGAGAAAGGCGGCTATCCGCACTTCATGCTGAAGGAGATATACGAGCAGCCCGACTGCATAAACGACTGCATGCGCGGGCGCATCAATGCCGAGACGGGGCGCGTCACCCTCTCCGCGCTGCGCGACCACCGCGAGAGGCTGCTCAGTGCCGGGCGCTTCGTCATCGTGGCCTGCGGCACCTCGTGGCACGCGGGGCTCATAGGCAAGCAGCTCATTGAGAGCCTGTGCCGCATGCCCGTCGAGGTGGAGTACGCCTCCGAGTTCCGCTACCGCACGCCCGTCATCCTGCCCACCGACGTGGTCATCGCCATCTCCCAGTCCGGCGAAACGGCCGACACGCTGGCTGCCGTGCAGCTGGCCAAGGAGCAAGGGGCTTTCATCTACGGCATCTGCAACGCCGTGGGCTCGTCACTGACCCGCATCACCGACACCGGCTCGTACATCCACGTGGGGCCGGAGATAGGCGTGGCCTCCACCAAGGCCTTCACGGGGCAGGTCACGGTGCTCACGCTGCTGGCCCTCGCCCTGGCGCAAGAGAAAGGCATGCCCGCCACCCTCACCGCCCCCATAGCACGGGCCTTGGCCGGCATCCCCGAGCAGATGCGGCAGGTGCTGCAGCAAGACGGGGCCATCTCCCAGCTGTCGCGCATCTTCACCTACGCCCACAACTTCCTCTACCTGGGCCGGGGCTACAACTACCCCGTCGCTCTGGAGGGAGCCCTCAAGCTGAAGGAGATATCCTACATCCATGCCGAAGGCTATCCCGCCGCCGAGATGAAGCACGGCCCCATCGCCCTTATCGACACCGAGATGCCCGTGGTAGTGATAGCTACCCGCAACGTGCTGTACGACAAAGTCATCAGCAACATCCAGGAGATAAAGTCGCGCCGCGGCAAGGTCATCGCCCTGGTCACCGAAGGCGACACCGACATTGCCTCCCTGGCCGACGAGTGCATCGCCCTGCCCCCCGTGGCCGAGTGTCTGGAGCCGCTCATCACCACCATCCCCCTGCAACTGCTGGCCTACCACATCGCCGTGTGCAAGGGCAAGGATGTAGACCAGCCGCGCAACCTGGCCAAGTCTGTCACCGTGGAATGACCTGCCCAGCACCCAGGACTAACTTAGTCCAGCATCCGGGACCAACTTAGTCCGGCATACGGGACTAACCTTGCCCAGCATACGGGACCAACTTAGTCCGGCACCCTGGGCGGGCTGTGCGGACATGCCGGGCAGAAAAAAAGCGTGCCCGATGCCTGACCAGGTCAGGACATCCGGGCACGCCTTCGTGCATTATGCTATAGCCTAAAAAGAGGAATCAGTCGTCTTCGACCACCCCGTCCAGCTGTATGTCGAACGCCAAGGCCGAATAGCCGGGAACGTTACCATCGCTCGACCCGCTGGAGCCGTAGCCCAACTGCCAAGGAATGTAGACCATCCACCGCTCGCCCACGTACATGTATTGCAATACGATGGTCCAACCGCTGACAACGCCGTTAACGGCGAACTCTGCGGGAGAATCAAACTCTGTGGGAGCCTTGTCGACATTATCCTTATCAAGAAAGCCTTGGTCGGTAGCTCCATACCCATAGAAATTACCGTTGAAGCGTAAGCCGTTGATGAACGTACCGCAGTAGTAGGCACTGACCGTCTCGGTGTACAAGGGGCGGCGGGCGGTGGTGTAGTCATCCAACGCCTTTATCTTCTTGCAATAGATGTAGTAGGCGTTCTCGTTGGTGCTGACTTGCCAGTCGCGTATGGCAAAGAGTTGGCCTTCGGGCACGCGCTGCACGTCTTCTTCCGTGGCGACATAAATCTCGCCCGTCTCCCGGCGGATGGAGTCGATGAAAGCCTCGTTGCGCTCGCGCCAGTTGTCATACTCGCTGGCTTCCTCCACTTCCTCGCACGACACCAGCGCGCCGATGGCCAGAAGCAGGAAAGGCAGGAGGCAAAAGAATGATTTCTTCATATCAGGAAAGCGGTGGGTTTATTGCAAAGTTTTCAGTAACGAGGTGATGCTCACGCGGTCAGCAATGATGTTGTTCAGCTCGCTGATGGGCACACGCTCTTGCAGCATGGTGTCGCGGTTGCGCAGGGTGACGCAGTTGTCCTCCAGCGTCTGGTGGTCTACCGTCACGCAGTAGGGCGTGCCGATGGCATCCTGGCGGCGGTAGCGCTTGCCTATGCTGTCCTTCTCGTCATACTGGCAGTGGAAGTGGAACTTCAGGTCGTCGATAATCTCGCGCGCCTTCTCGGGCAGCCCGTCTTTCTTTACCAGCGGCATCACGGCCAGCTTCACCGGCGCCAGGGCGGCGGGCAGCTTCAACACCACGCGCGTCTCGCCATTCTCCAGCTTCTCCTCGCAGTAGGAAGCGCACATCACGCTGAGGAACATGCGGTCCACACCAATGGAGGTCTCGATGACGTAGGGCGTGTAGCTCTCGTTGGTCTCGGGGTCGAAGTACTTGATGTTCTTGCCGGAGAACTTCTCGTGCTGGCTCAGGTCGAAATTGGTGCGGCTGTGGATGCCTTCCACCTCCTTGAAGCCGAAGGGCATGAGGAACTCAATGTCCGTAGCGGCATTGGCATAGTGAGCCAGCTTTTCGTGGTCGTGGTAGCGGTAGTGGTCGTCACCAAAGCCCAAGGCCTTGTGCCACTTCAGGCGGGTCTCCTTCCAGGTCTTGAACCACTCCAATTCAGTGCCGGGCTTCACGAAGAACTGCATCTCCATCTGCTCGAACTCCCTCATGCGGAAGATGAACTGACGGGCCACAATCTCGTTGCGGAAAGCCTTACCTATCTGTGCAATGCCGAAGGGAATCTTCATACGTCCCGTCTTCTGCACGTTGAGGTAGTTCACAAAGATGCCCTGTGCCGTCTCGGGGCGGAGGTACACCTTCATCGAGCCATCGGCAGTCGAGCCCATCTCAGTGGAGAACATCAGATTGAACTGGCGCACTTCCGTCCAGTTCTTCGTGCCGCTGATGGGGCAGACAATTTCCTCGTCCAGGATAATCTGGCGCAACTCGTTCAGGTCGGGGCCAGCATTCATGGCTTTGGAGTAGCGTTCGTGCAAGGCATCGCGCTTGGCTTGGTGCTCCAGCACACGGGTATTGGTGCTGCGGAACTCCTGTTCGTTGAACGCGTCGCCATACTTCTTGGCAGCCTTGGCCACCTCTTTGGCTATCTTCTCGTCGTACTTCGCTATCTGGTCTTCGATAAGCACGTCTGCGCGGTAGCGCTTCTTCGAGTCGCGGTTATCAATCAAGGGGTCATTGAACGCATCCACGTGCCCGCTGGCCTTCCAGATGGTGGGGTGCATGAAGATGGCGGAGTCGATGCCCACGATGTTCTCGTGCAACAGCACCATGCTCTGCCACCAGTATTGCTTGATGTTGTTTTTCAGTTCCACGCCGTTCTGACCATAGTCGTACACGGCTCCCAACCCGTCGTAAATCTCGCTGCTGGGGAATACAAACCCGTATTCCTTGCAGTGCGACACGAGCTTCTTAAAAACGTCTTCTTGTGCCATTTTCGTTCTATCTAAGTTATAATCAAATCCAATTATCAGAAAAAACGCCACAAAGATAGGGATTTATATTAGAAGTGAGAGGAGGGAGGGCATTAAAAACTGTTGTATTCCCCCAATTCGTTCTCCGAAGAGTGCATCAAACCTGTCTATACAATTGTCGCAACATGCCCTCAAACTCTCCAATAGCCTCTACCACTTCGTCTTCATTAAGTTCATCTTGCATGCTTTGCAAGCAATAAACGGCATTCCTTCTGCGATTTACCAAGCTCTGTTCATTCAAGTTGAAATATTCAATAGTGTGTGCGCCACGCTCATTTTCACCAATAGCGCGCATCTCTCCCATAAATGTATATTCCAAATAATCGGATGGTACATCAGTTACCGGATTCAGCAGTTTATCGTAATCCGCTTTTCTCTTCACCTGCTTGTCTTTGTATTTGGCCCCATAATTTTCAGCATTACATGAAACCAGCAAATTCTCATAATTGAAGGTTTCATCAGGAAACAAATTCCGAGTATGATAATGGTCGATGTGGCATGCCTTATCCCCGCTTATCCGTATTTCTGTATAAGCGCAACAGTCTTGCTGTTCATGTTTCAAAATGTATTCTCTCAACTGCGAGCGTATAGGTGCTGCATCTGACCATTCTTTCGGTTTTTCCTTTTTCACAAAGTCCGTAAAAAACTCCGGAGCATTCAGCTTATGTATGTGTTTCATGACCTTTTCTCCTTTTTCCGACGAATCATTTCTAAACGGATAAGCGTCAAATCACGGTCAGAATGTCCCAAAAGCGTTTCCAAGTCCGACAACTCCTGCCTAAACAGTTCCGTATCGTAGCGACCTTCTCTCACAGCAGCCCGCAATGCCTCCAATCTTCTTTCCACTTCCGGCACCCGTTGTATCTCCACTCCCTGTATTTCATCCAGCACTTTTTCCACCGTCCATCCGTAAGGCCCATCCACACAATACTCAGCTTGCACATGCCCTTCAGCATTACGGGCCAGCATACGTATCTCTTCCTGATGGGCAGATGAAATGATTTGAGGAGAATGAGTAGCAAGGATAAACTGGCAATCATTAGCCTCAGCACAGCGCCTCAACACCGGCAACAAATAGCCTTGCCAAGAAGGGTGAAGCGAACTTTCCGGTTCATCCATCAAGATGACGCGCCCTTTCATATCGGCTGCAAACAAAGGGAAAACCTTTGCCAACACCTGCTTTTCTCCATCGGACAAGCCATCCACGCCAAAAGTCTCTCCGTTTCCATTGACAAAAACCAACTGTTTGTTTTCATCAATTCCCTTAAAACGCACTTGCAAGTGAAAGTCCGCGAACACATCATCTATCAACTTTTGTATTTCCCGATAAGCTTCAAAACTTGTTTTCCCTTCCACGTACACGAAACGGTCCACATACCTCAGCACCTCACGTTGTAATTGCCCGGAAGCCCGGGTTGCATCCTCTGTGCCGAAATATGAGATACAATCAAAAGCCTGCTTATATTGTTTATACTCACCTAGTGTAGGCGGTACATGATATGTTTCATCTCCACTATCTGTTAGCACACTTACTGTCCCTGCATGATTCGTTGAGAAGTTTTTAGGCAACAAGTATTTCAATAGCGTGCTTTTCCCATTCCCGTTTATTCCGGCAAGCACCACAATAGAAAGCGGACGACTATCCACGCAAAAATCTATATCAAAATCGCGGAACAATTTATAACTATCTATATGAACATGTTTCAGCTTCATCAGGAATACAATTAAGTAGTTTCCGCAAAGTTAAGTAAAAAAATAAAGGCGGCGCAAAAAGCCCCGCCGAAATTGCTTTCGCACAGAAAAATTGCAGAAGCCATCACGGCCTCTGCAACTCCCAATAAACAGGTATTCTACTAAATACCCAAGCGAAAAAGTAGATCAATCTGTTCTCCTTCAGTCGCTACTAAGCAACAAAACTCCATTTACTTGAACAGCTTCGGCGCAAACACCGACAGATACGTGCGCCAGCAGGTCCACACGTGGCCGCCCTCGGTCTCCAGATATTCATACTTCAGGCCCAGTTCGTCCAGCTGCTTGCGGAACTCCTCGTTGGACTTGTAGAGGAAGTCATCCTTGCCTATGCCCATCCAGTAGAGCTTCACACCGTTCTGTACTTGCTTCTTTAGGCGCTCATAGGCATTGTCGTAAGGCTCGCCCTTCTTGCCCTTGTCCAAGGACACGCCTGCCGAGAACAGGCCTACGTAGTCGAACGTGTTCTCCAGGTTGCGCGAGATGGTTATGGCATGGCCACCACCCATCGACAAGCCGGCAATGGCGCGGTGTGCCTTGTCGGCCTGCACGCGGTAGTTCTTCTCCACAAAGCTGATGATTTCGGGGAAATACTTCACGAAAGCGCCCGGTTCCGGTTCCTTCAGCATGTGGTAAGGCTTGTAGAAGCCCAAGCTGCTCTGCCCCGGGGCGGCCTCCATCTCGGCATGGCCGTTGGGCATCACGCAAATCATCGGCTCAGCCTTGCCCTGGGCAATGAGATTGTCCAGAATTTGGCAGGCACGCCCGAAGGTCACCCACTCGTCCTCGTCGCCGCCCATGCCGTGCAGCAGGTAGAGCACAGGATACTTGCGGTCGCCCGACTCCTCGTAGCCTGCCGGGGTGTAAACATTGATGCGGCGCGTCTTCTTCAGCCCGTCAGACTTGTACCAACGGTGGGACAGCGTGCCGTGGGGCACTTCGTGCACCTCATACAGGTCGGCCGGACCGTTGCCTACAATGAACACGTTGGTCACCGTGGCAAAGTCGCGGAACACATACACATTGTTCGGGTCAAGCGTAGGCACGCCATCCACCATAAACTCGTAGCTGTACAACTCCGACTTCAGCGGCTTGGTGGTGTATGTCCAAATGCCGTCGGCACCCTTCTGCATGTCAATCAGCCCGGCGCCTACCATGCCGTTCACGTGCTGGCCTTCGGCCTTGTCGGCAAAGTCGCCGGCTATCTGCACTTTCCGGGCATCGGGTGCTTTGAGGTTAAAAGTCACGGTATTGTCTTTATTCACGATGGCCGACTCAAGGTCTTGTGCCACAAACAAATTCTGTTGCGCGGAGGCAGTCCATCCGCAAGCGGTGAAGCATAACGCCGCCAATATTGTCTTTTTCATCATGTTATAGCTTTAAAAAATTAAATGATAATTTAGCGGGGCGCAGCCCCGAAATGAAGAATGAAGAACTAAGAATGAAGAATTAGGGAAGTAACTGAATTCTCCTCTTCCCCCGGAGGAGGAGTACCCGAAGGGGGAGGTGG
>CASELH010000048.1 GCA_949288715.1 uncultured Bacteroides sp.
TTGTGGCTGCCTGCGCTATTAAATCATAATGCCCTGTATTGCAGCGGCTGCCCCCGGTGGGGGTAGACGGTGCAATACTACGCGTTATGTTTATATAGGAATGGCAGCCGCGTTTTCCGGCTGGGTGGGCAGAGCCGGAAAACGCCTTTCGCTGGCCTGCATTCCTTGTGAGAACGGCGACGGAGTACACCCTACCAAGGAAGCCCGGACGAAGCCCGCCCGTGAAGCCTCACGCCCGGCGCAGGCCGGAGGTACGGAGGCCGGGGGCTACCGCCCGCGCCGAAATGGCGTGCCAGCAAGCGGGCGGGCGGATGAGGAGCACAAGGGAGAGGCCGGAGGCCGGGCGGGTGGGGCGGTAACTGTCTGTACAGATAGTCTGCACACTATATTGGCCGTCCTCGCTGCGCTGCGGGGTGGTACGGTGGGAAGCAATGCGGGTAGCCTACCGTGGCAAATCTCCAGTATCTGCATCCGGGAGGTAATGCCAAAATTCGCAGTCGTATGCCCATGCGTCGGCCTCAATTTTATCCGCTTCTTCTTCCGTAACCGTCCCGGCGGGGGTGGCGGCGGTGATAAAATCTAACAACGCGTCGGGGTCGGTCTCGTAGTCTTTGCCCTTGGTCTGCCAAATGTAGCGCAGTAAGGACATTAGACGGAGGTCGAGGCCTGCGATATATCCGCCACCTACGAGGGTATCGAGGTAGTGTTTGTATCGCTCGAATTTGACGATGGAGGCTTTTTTACCGGCGAGGACTTGAAGAAATTCCATTGTAACGTGTAAGGAGTTTCGGACACTCTCCGACATATCGACGTAATGCCGGGCGAGGTGGGCGAGGCGGTTGTAGCATATCTTTTCCACGCGCCCGGTATCGGCACACTTGGACATGTAGTATGGTTTGGACGTAACGTTCGGGCGATTCTCGAATAGTTGCAATTTTTCGTAATCGCGAGTACGCTTTTGCCCGGTATTAATGCGGAAATCGAAGTACCGCCCGGCGTAGATGAAGAAGAGTTTGCGGATGTTATCGCGGTGCTCTATATATCTGGGCGATAGGCGAAAGAGTTCGCCCGTGGACATGTTCAGTATGTCGGTGCCCTGCGAGTTGATGGAGAGTTCGAAGCGCCAAACATGTTTTTCAACATAATTTGCGAGGCCTTCGTTTTCAATGGTGCGTTGCCTTTTTTTATCATTCAGCTTGCGCAGTCCGTCCCAATTGATGGAGTATTCAATGCCGTTAGCTTCCCACATATCGCGAATCCACGGTTTATCCTTTACCTCAATCAATTCTATAGTTTTATCGTAACAATAGGCCTGCACTTTTGTTTTTGGCGACCCCCAGCGGATGGAGGTAATGTTGCACGCCGAGGTCTTGGAGCGCGTGCCGTGGCAGGTGAATCGCGTGGAGCCGGAGCGGATAATGTGGCCGGGGGTGAGCGGTTCGGCTGTGACGTATTGGCGCAGGAAGCGGGCAACTTGGCGGCCTCCGGCCAACTCGTTGCAATCCAAACAGATATCTATTCGAGTGACGCCCTTATAGTATAGGCGTAGGGCGCGGTTGAGGTCGTAGAGTAACTCGATGTATCGTTCACAGTAGAGCACGCGGTTTGCGAGTTTTAGTGAGGTGCTGGCCGGGTGCATTACGGGGGTGCGGGGTTGCTGGCAGATGGTGGCAACGGGTAGATTTTTCCAATATACAGTATATACGCGCAGAAATTGGGCGGTTTGGGTGGTTTCCATCTTTACGGTGTATGTGCCCATTTCGCCGTAGTATGTGCCTTCGGCCAAGGTGGCGGCGTGGTTGAATGTTTGTAACCAATCAATTGAGATACAGTAATTTTGCATAGGTGTATTGAAGTGTTTGTTTAACATGGATGGTGTAAAGACAAAGAGAGCCAGCGTATTAGGCTGGCTCACTACTCGCGTAGCTTACAGTTTACCGTTCACTCCCGGCACCACCCGGGTGGCTATCTCTGACTGCGCTACAAATGTAATAATTAAACAGGGGGGAACAATATCACGATTATGTTTAATAACGTTTTCTCCCATACTTTATTCCCTCCTGAATTGTAACAAAAAAAGCGGAAGGCTGTTTTATTTGCCTTCCGCCATACATGCGTAATATTTCAATACACAAATCTTTGTAGCATTATTACAATCCCATAACCTTGGATATTTCCTCAAATTCAGGTCCCATCTGCAAGTTGTAGTATACACGGTATAAGCCGTTGCCCCACAATTCTTTCTGGTCAGGTTTCAGCTCTCTGGCTTTCTCATAATAAGGCTTAGCTTTTTCGTAGAAAGCTTTCAGAGTAGCTTGGTCTTCCTGATATTTAGGATCGTTCACATCAGAAGTTGCTTTTTCAGAAAAGTCTTGTGCTTGCAGGCAGTAAATCAAGCCTATATTTGAGTAAGCTTCTGCGTAAGTAGGATCTTTTGCTATTGCTTCATTGTAGTACTTGAGAGCATTGTCATAATCACCCATGTTGTGGTACAGATAGCCCTTTACATAGAGATAGAAAGTATTGTTCGGATCTTTGGCCAGCATATTGTCAGCAAATTGCATAGCCTCGTCATACTTATTATTGTTGCTATAATAATCAATCAAGTGGCCAAAGAAGAATTGGTGGTCAGGATATTTCTGAATGCCTTCTTGCAGAGATGCAATCCACTTAGCCGTATCGCCTTCTGCTTTGAGTGCTGTAGAAATGAACTCCATGGCATATTTGCCCACTTCTTTGTCTTCTTTAGCATAAGGAGCATATTTCAGCACACTGGGATAATCCTCCATTTTTGCAGCGGCCAAACTTGCATAATAGGCTATTTGAGGCAAAAGAGTGTCTGTCTGCAGCAGATTCTCTTTCTCAAACATGGGATGCACTGCAATGTCTACATAAGTGCCGAAGCATGCCAATGCATCTTTGTTATTGTCTTTATTGAAGAACTCAATACCACCGTTAATCAGATTTCCACGCTCAGCCAAGATGGCAGAAGAATTTGATTTACGGTATTTGTTCTTAATCTTGCCTTTTTCATTGGGGATTTGTGCCAATTCATCGCACTTGAAGTAGTATTGGCACATCTTCAAAGCGCTGTTGTACACCTGAAGAGTGTCATAAGGCTTTCTCAGATAAGCGTTTTCCATTTCTTTTTCGCTTCTTCTCTTCTGGATAAAGCCGGCTACGTTCCAAGTCTCAGCCAAATCTTTTGTCTCGGGATTGACTAAAGCTTGATTAATCAGTTCTTCAGCCTTGGCAAAATCGGGATTTGTGCCATTGGCAATTTTTTTGGCTTCTTTCACTGTCTTTTCTTGCGCAAAGGAAACAGCGCATGCGGCAAACAATAAAGCCAATGAAAATAATACTTTTTTCATGATTGTGATAAGTTTAAATTAATATTACGTGTCTATTCTTTGTCGTTTTCTGTCTGGTTCATTGCTTCCGTGTCTTCATTAGAGGTCTCTTCTCCTTCTGTCTGAACAGGAATGTCTTCTTCGTTTTCAGAGGTAACCTTGCATACTGAAGCAATTTCGTCATTCCGCTTCTCCAAATTAATCAGGCGGACTCCCTGGGTAGCACGCCCCATGATGCGGACATCGGCTACTTTCAGGCGAATGGTAATGCCGGACTTGTTAATGATCATCAAGTCATTATCATCCGTCACCGACTTTATTGCCACCAATTTGCCTGTCTTTTCAGTAATATTGATGGTTTTCACGCCTTTGCCTCCGCGATTGGTCTTGCGGTAATCTTCCAAGTCGGAGCGTTTGCCATACCCTTGTTCCGATACCACCATGATGGTCTCCGTTTCCGGGTCTTTGATGCAAACCATGCCCACCACTTCATCCTGTCCGTCTTCGTCGAGCGTCATACCGCGCACTCCCGTAGCCGTGCGTCCCATGACGCGCACTGCACTTTCGTGGAAGCGTATGGCGCGCCCATTGCGGTTGGCCAAGATAATTTCGTTATCGCCATTGGTCATGCGCACGGCTATCACGCGGTCGTCTTCACGAATGGTGATGGCGATGACTCCGTTCTGGCGCGGGCGCGAATATTGTTCCAACAAGGTTTTCTTAATCACACCCTGGCGCGTGCAGAAAAAGACGTAATGACTGTTGATAAAGTCGGTGTCATTCAAGTTCTTTACACGCAGATAGGCTGTAACGGCGTCATCTGCCTCTATGTTCAGCAGGTTCTGGATGGCACGCCCTTTGGAGTTCTTTGAGCCTTCCGGTATCTCATACACCTTGAGCCAGTAGCACTTGCCCTTCTGGGTAAAGAACAGCATGGTGTTGTGCATCGTGGCGGGGTATATGTGCTCCACGAAGTCTTCGTTGCGCGTATCCGAGCCTTTGGAGCCTACTCCTCCCCTATTCTGTGCATGAAACTCGCTGAGGGGCGTGCGCTTGATGTAGCCTAAGTGTGAAATGGTGATAATCATTTCATCGTCGGCATAAAAGTCTTCCGGATTGAATTCTTCGGAAGAATAAATGATTTCCGAGCGGCGTACGTCGCCATATTTATCTTTTACTTCGAGCAACTCGTCTTTGATGATTTTACGGCACAACTCATCATTCGACAAGATTTCTTCAAAGTAGGCTATCTGTTTCTTGATTTCCTCGTATTCGGCGTGCAACTGGTCTTGCATCAGTCCCGTCAGTTGGCGCAAGCGCATTTCCACAATGGCACGGGCTTGTATCTCCGTCAGCCCGAAGCGCTCCATCAGTCCGCTGATGGCATCGTTGGGTGTCTGTGCAGCGCGTATGATGCGGATTACTTCGTCTATATTGTCCGAAGCAATAATCAAGCCCTCCAATATGTGCGCACGCTCTTTGGCCTTGCGCAAGTCATATTGTGTGCGGCGGATTACTACTTCGTGGCGGTGCTCAATGAAGTATTTTATCAAGTCCTTCAAATTGAGCAGGCGCGGGCGTCCGTGCACCAGCGCAACGTTGTTTACGCTGAACGCCGTCTGCAGCTGCGTCATTTTGTACAGCTTGTTCAGTATGACGTTTGCGTTGGCATCGCGCTTCACGTCGATGACGATGCGCATGCCGTCACGGTCTGTCTCGTCGTTGGCATTGGTAATGCCTTCTATCTTCTTTTCATTGGCCAGGTTGGCAATGTCCTTCACCAGCTCCGACTTGTTTACGCCATAGGGAATCTCGGTCACGATGATTTTGTCGTGCGAGTCTCCCGTCTCAATTTCGGCCTTGGCACGCATCACCACGCGGCCGCGCCCCGTCAGGTAGGCTTCGCGCACGCCGCTCATACCATAAATATATCCTCCCGTGGGGAAATCGGGCGCTTTCACGTATTCCATCAGCTCTTCTATGCTGATGTCGTTGTTGTCCACGTAGGCCACGCAGGCATCCACCACTTCAGCCAGGTTGTGCGTAGGCATGTTGGTTGCCATACCTACGGCAATGCCCGAAGCGCCGTTCACCAGCAGGTTGGGGATGCGGGTAGGCAGCACGGTAGGCTCGTCAAGTGTGTTGTCGAAGTTGCGATCCATGTCCACCGTTTCCTTGTCGATGTCCTGCATCATGTCTTCGCCTATTTTGCGCAAGCGGCACTCGGTGTAACGCATGGCGGCAGCATTGTCGCCATCCACCGAGCCGAAGTTTCCTTGCCCGTCCACAAGTGTATACCTCAATGCCCAAGGCTGAGCCATGCGCACCAAGGCGCCATACACCGATGAATCGCCGTGCGGGTGATACTTACCCAACACGTCTCCCACTACTCTTGCCGATTTTTTATAAGGTTTGTCCGAGGTGTTTCCAAGCCCCATCATGCCGTAAAGTATGCGGCGTTGTACCGGCTTGAAGCCATCCCTTACATCGGGAAGGGCACGCGACACGATGACCGACATTGAGTAGTCGATGTACGATGACTTCATTTCCTCCTCGATGTTGACTTTTATAATTCTGTCTTGTTCAAGCATTTAATATCAATGATTAATTTTAAAGATATAACGTTTCTCAAAAACCACGCTAAGGTACGGCTTTTTTGCGATATACGAAAATATTTGCCTGCAAAAACAAGAAATAGTAACAGTTTCCTTGCCCTACCCTATTGCCGACTCGCAAAGGCATCCGGCCTTTCATGTTCATATTTTCTACGCCCCATCTTCGCTCCATGGGGCCGGAACGTGAGCGAAGCAGGTTCGAATGAGGTACGAATGGGGTACGAAGCAGGTGCGGGGCAGGCATATCACATCTTTATGTAAAAATCTTTCGTCAAGGCGATGTATTCGGGGGTGTAGCAGCCGTTTTCATCTTCTATATAGAGAGCGTCTCGCCCGAATTTTGGCGTGCCCATTGCAAAAGAAAGGAGCTGCCTCCGGCAGGGCTTGCCGGGCTTGGTGTAAACGTCCGTGTGGCGTATGGGGAAAAATCCGTTTTTCCATGCCGCGTCTGCCACCAGTTTTTCGGCCTCACGTGGTATGATCACCGATATCCGGCCATCTTTGTCCAGCAGATGCGCAGAGTGGCCAAACAGCATGTCATAGCTCAGCCCGTCGGCATGGCGTGCCAAGTTGCGCTGCACGTCGGGGCATCGCAAGGCATCTACAAAATAAGGCGGATTGGAGACAATGAGGTCGAACTTTTCTTCAGTAAGAAAACCTTTGAAATCGCAGCACTCCACCTCTATCCTGTCCGGCCAGGGGGAGCGGCGCACATTCTCCCTGGCTTGGAGGGAGGCGTCTTGGTCTATTTCAATAGCCGTGATGCGGGCCTCGGGACATCTTTGGGCCAATTGCAACGCTATCAGCCCCGTACCTGTGCCCACATCCAGGATGCGCCTTACGCCTTCGGTCGGCGGCCATGCGCCCAGCAGTACGCCGTCGGTGCCCACCTTCATGGCGCACTTGTCTTGCCAGATGGTAAACTGTTTTAACGAGAAATAAGAATTGGACATCGGGAAGATTCATTAATCGGGCGCAAAATTAATTAAAACTCCGGATGATGGACGTACTCTGCTGCATTTTTGGTGCAATTATTGGCACGGTTTTTGTCTTTTTAATCGGAAAAGAATGGTCTGATTCGGAGAAATAGATTAAATTTGCACGCGCTTTACGGCGTCGCTCAACCTGACATAAACTAAAACATAAGATGATGAAGGAAAAATATTACCTGGACGATGAAGAGAGAGGCGGAAATGGATTTTCGGTAATTGCTGATTTTGAGGGAAATGAAGAACAACTGATGGACATCGAGGTGGATGACATTATACCCATATTGCCGCTGAGGAATATGGTGCTTTTCCCCGGCGTGTTTATGCCTGTAAACGTAGGGAGGCATTCTTCCTTGAAATTAATCCGCGAGGCAGAAAAGAAGAAATCGTACATAGGCGTGGTGTGCCAAAAGGTGGCCGAGACGGAAGAACCGGTGCTGGAAGACCTGCATACCATCGGGACGATAGCCAAGATAGTCCGCGTATTGGAGATGCCCGACCACACGACAACGGTCATTCTGCAAGGTTCCAGACGCATGGAACTGAAGGAGATAACCGATACTTTCCCCTTCTTGAAAGGGCAAATATCGCCGCTGAAAGACAAAATACCGGAAAGAACCGACAAGGAGTTCCAGGCGCTGGTGGAGGCATGCAAGGACCTCACGGTGCGCTACATCAAGTCGTCGGACATGTTTCCGCAAGATTCGGCTTTTGCAGTAAAAAACATCACAAACTCCATGTTTCTCATTAACTTCATCTGCACTAACCTGCCGCTGAAGAAAGACGAGAAGATGGAGCTGCTGAGCATCGATTCCTTGCGCAACCGCACCTACCGGCTGCTGGAGATTTTGAACCGGGAAGTGCAGCTGGCCGACATCAAGGCCTCCATACAGATGCGGGCAAGGGAGGACATCGACCAGCAGCAGCGCGAATACTTCCTGCAGCAGCAGATAAAAACCATTCAAGACGAGCTGGGCGGAAGCGTGCAAGAGCAGGAGATACAGGAAATGCGCCAAAAGGCTGAAACCACGAAATGGAGCGACGAGGTGAAAAACGTCTTCCTGAAAGAAGTGGACAAGCTGGAGCGCACACACCCGCAGTCGCCCGACTACAGCGTGCAGCTGAATTATCTGCAAACCATGCTCAGCCTGCCGTGGGGAATCTATACGGCGGACAACATCAATATAGCCAATGCGGAAAAGGTGCTGAACAAAGACCACTACGGGCTTGAGAAAGTAAAGGAGCGCATTCTTGAGCATCTGGCGGTGCTGAAACTGAAGGGTGACATGAAGTCGCCCATCATCTGCCTGTATGGCCCTCCGGGCGTGGGGAAAACCTCATTGGGACGCTCCATCGCCACGGCCTTGAAGCGGAAGTACATACGCATGTCGCTGGGCGGCGTGCGCGATGAAGCCGAAATAAGAGGCCATCGCAAAACGTACATAGGCGCCATGCCGGGGCGAATCATCAAAGGCTTGATTAAGGCAGGCTCGTCGAACCCCGTGTTTATTTTGGACGAAATAGACAAGATAGGGTCCGACCACCAGGGCGACCCCTCATCGGCCTTGCTGGAGGTGCTCGACCCCGAGCAGAACAGCACCTTCCACGACAACTACCTCGATGTGGACTACGACTTGTCGAAAATAATGTTCATTGCCACGGCCAACAACCTCAACACCATCCCCGCCCCCTTGCTGGACCGCATGGAGCTGATAGAAGTGAGCGGATACATCACAGAGGAAAAGGTGGAGATTGCCCGCCGCCATCTGGTGCCCAAGGAGCTGGAAGCCAACGGGATGAAGAAACGAGACATCAAGCTGCCCAAAAACACGCTTGAAGCCATCATTGAGTCGTACACACGCGAGAGCGGCGTGCGCGAACTGGAAAAGAAAATCGGCAAGATTCTCCGCAAATCGGCCCGGCAGTACGCCACCGACGGGTATTTTGCCAAGACGGAAATAAAGCCCGCCGACTTGTACGACTTCTTGGGAGTGCCCGAATATACACGAGACAAATATCAGGGCAATGACTATGCAGGCGTTGTCACGGGGCTGGCATGGACGGCCGTGGGAGGCGAGATTCTGTTCGTAGAAACCAGCTTGAGCCGGGGCAAAGGCGGCAAGCTGACCCTGACCGGCAACTTGGGCGACGTGATGAAGGAGTCAGCCATGCTGGCATTGGAGTACATCAAGGCACATGCCTCCTTGCTGAATGTGGACGAGGACATCTTCGACAACTGGAACATACACATCCACGTGCCCGAAGGCGCCATCCCGAAGGACGGGCCGTCGGCCGGCATCACCATGGCCACCTCGCTGGCCTCGGCACTGACCCAGCGGAAGGTGAAGGCCAACCTGGCCATGACAGGCGAAATCACGCTGCGCGGCAGGGTACTGCCCGTGGGCGGCATTAAGGAAAAGATTCTTGCCGCCAAGCGGGCCGGCATCAAGGAAATCATCTTGAGCGAGGAGAACCGCAAGAACATTGACGAGATTCAAGACATCTACCTGAAGGGGCTTACCTTCCACTATGTGAAAGACGTGAAAGAGGTGTTTGCCATCGCTCTGACCGATGAAAAAGTGGCCGATGCCATAGACTTGTCTGTCAAAACTAAAAAAGAAAAGGAAAACGAAAACGGCCAAGCATGACATTTGAGTTACAATATACAGACAGCAAAAGCAACGCCCGTGCAGGCCTGATTACCACCGACCACGGGCAAATCACCACCCCCATCTTCATGCCGGTGGGCACGGTGGGCACGGTGAAGGGAGTGCACTTGTCCGAGCTGAAGGAAGACATCAAGGCGCAAATCATTTTGGGAAACACCTACCACCTGTATCTGCGCCCGGGGCTGGACGTGATAGAGAAGGCCGGTGGGCTGCACAAGTTCAACGGCTTCGACCGGCCGATGCTGACCGATAGCGGCGGGTTCCAGGTGTTCTCGCTGGCAGGCATACGCAAGCTGCGGGAAGAAGGGGCTGAGTTTCGCTCGCACATCGACGGCAGCAAGCACATCTTTACCCCGGAAAAGGTGATGGACATTGAGCGCACCATAGGAGCGGACATCATGATGGCGTTTGACGAATGCCCGCCGGGCGACTCGGACTATGAGTATGCCAAGAAGTCGCTGGGACTGACGCAACGCTGGCTGGACCGTTGCCTGAAGCGCTTCAACGAGACCGAGCCCAAGTACGGCTACCGCCAGTCGCTCTTCCCCATCGTGCAGGGATGCGTGTATCGCGACCTGCGGACGCAGGCTGCCGAGTATGTGGCCTCCAAAGAGGCCGACGGCAATGCCATAGGAGGGCTGGCGGTGGGCGAGCCCGTGGAGAAGATGTACGAGATGATAGAGCTGGTGAACGGCATCCTGCCCAAAGACAAGCCCCGCTACTTGATGGGCGTGGGCACGCCGGTCAACATTCTGGAGGGCATTGAGCGAGGTGTGGACATGTTTGACTGCGTGATGCCTACACGAAACGGGCGCAACGGCATGCTGTTCACCAAAGACGGCATCATAAACATGCGCAACAAGAAGTGGGAGACGGACTTCTCGCCTATTGAAGCCGATGGGGCCTCGTATGTGGACACGCTCTACAGCAAGGCCTACCTGCGCCACCTGTTCCACGCCCAGGAGCTGCTGGCCATGCAGATTGCCTCCATACACAACCTGGCCTTCTACCTGTGGCTGGTGGGCGAGGCGCGCAAGCACATCATTGCGGGCGACTTCTCGGCCTGGAAGGCCATGATGGTGAAACGAGTATCGACACGACTATGAGAAAGATAACGGGAGACATACTGCACGCCATAAAAAACTTCAAGATGCCCACGTCGAGGTTCTTGAAGACGTTGGACTGGTATATCATCAAGAAGTTCCTGGGCACCTATGTATTTGCCATCGTCTTGATTATATCCATCGCCGTGGTGTTCGACTTCAACGAGCGGCAGGACAAGTTTATGTCGCACAACGCGCCGTGGAGCGCCATTATCTTCGACTACTACCTGAACTTCATCCCCTACTTTGCCAACCTGTTCAGCCCGCTGTTCGTGTTCATCGCCGTCATCTTCTTCACCTCGAAGCTGGCCGAGAATTCGGAAATCATCGCCATGTTCTCTTCGGGCATGAGCTTCAAGCGCATGCTGCGGCCCTACATGGTGTCGGCAGCCATCATTGCGGTGGTTACCTTCTGGCTGGGGGCGTTCATCATTCCCAAGGGCAGTGTGACACGCATCGACTTTGAGGACAAGTACTACAAGCCGCGCAAGACGAACACGGCCAAGAACATTCAGCTGGAGATTGACTCGGGCGTAGTGGCCTACATCGACCGTTTTGAGGACTACAGCAAGACGGGCTACCGCTTCTCGCTGGACAAGTTCAAGGGCAAGCAGCTGGTGGCTCACCTCACGGCACGCTCCATTGTGTACGACACGACGGCGGTGCACAAGTGGATTTTGCGCGACTACATGATTCGTGAGATGGAGGGCATGGAAGAGCGCATCTCCAAGGGCTCGCGCATGGACACCGTGCTGCAAATGGAGCCGGCCGACTTCATCATCATGAAGCACCAGCAGGAGATGATGACCAGCCCCGAGCTGCGCCAGTACATCCAGCGCCAGAAGCAGCGAGGGTTTGCCAACGTCAAGGAGTTCGAGCTGGAGTACCACAAGCGCATCGCCACTTCATTTGCCTCGTTCATACTGACGCTGATAGGCGTGTCCCTCTCCTCGCGCAAGAGCAAGGGAGGCATGGGCCTGCACTTGGGCATCGGGCTGGCGCTGAGCTTCTCGTACATCATGTTCCAGACGGTGGCTTCCACCTTCGCCGTCAACGGCAATATGCCGCCCATGATTGCCATCTGGATTCCCAACATCCTCTACGCCTTCATCGCCTTCTTCCTCTACCGCAGGGCGCCGAAATAACATACTCCCGTCCCGTCACCGAGTGCACAGATACACCAGGAAAGGCCGTTCGATTCATCAGCGAACGGCCTTTCTTGTATTACCCAGAAATATTGTCCTATAACTATCAGAGCCTAATCTGATAGACTGTCAGAGCCTAATCTGATAGTATCTGTTCCGTCCGATTTCGCTGGTTAGATCGCTGCGAATGGCATAGGGATACAAAAGAAGGTGTACAGAACTTGCATTCTGCACACCTTCTATCATAATTGCACCGCTTCATCCCTCCGGGTAGAGAGAGGAATGGGCGGACGACAGTTAACGTCGATTCTTCCAGAGGTTGGTCATGTCCTCCAGCGTCTTACCCTTGGTTTCGGGCACCAGCTTCCACACGAACAGGGCGGCCACGACGCAGATGACGCCATACAGGCCATAGGCAAACATGTGGCCGAAGTTGTCGCCCATGTCACCCACGCTCATGTTGTACATGGGCAGGAAGGTGGACGAGACGATGAAGTTGAATATCCACTGGAAGGCCACCGCCACCGCCACGGCGGCGCCGCGGATGGTGTTGGGGAATATCTCCGCAATGAGCACCCAGCAGATGGGCCCCCAGCTGAACATGAACGAGGCGCTGTACACCATGATGCTCACCACCGGCACCAGGGCGGGCATGCCTGCCACCGCATTGCTTAGGGCTACGCCAAAGGCGCCCACGGCCATGCCGATGGAGCCGCAGATGAGTAGCGGCTTGCGCCCCAGCTTCTCCACCGTGAGCACGGCCAGCAGCGTGAACAGTAGGTTGACGATGCCCATGAAGACTGTCTGCACCATGGGGTCGCCCATGCCCATCGACTCAAAGATGCGCGGGGCAAAGTAGAGCACGGCATTGATGCCCACGGCCTGCTGGAACACGCTGAGCATGATGCCTACGAAGATAACCATCCAGCCGTAGGTAAACAGCTTTTCCGTCTTCTCCTCGGCCGTGGCCTTGATGTCGGCCAAGATGCTGCGGGCAGCCGTCGCGCCGTTGATGCGCGTCAGCACGTGCAGCGCCCGTTCGTCCTGCCCGTTCATGGCCAGGTAGCGGGGCGTTTCGGGCACCAGCAGCACCAGCACGGAGAAGATGACCGAAGGCACCACCGCGCTGAGGAACATCAGCCTCCAGCCCGTCTCAATGGTCCAGGCCGCAGCCTCGGGGTTCAGAATCTGGTTCACGCCCTCCACGGCCTTGATGACCGGGTTCACGTTGTCGCCCAGGATGAGGAAGTTCACAATGTACACTATCAGCTGCCCGGAGATGATGGCAAACTGATTCCACGACACCAGCGTGCCGCGGATGTTGCTCGGCGCCACCTCGGCAATGTACATGGGGCAGATGGCCGAAGCCAACCCCACGCCTATGCCGCCGATGATGCGGTAGAGGTTGAAGGCAATAAGCAGCCCGAAGGTGGGTTTGCCTGCCTCGAAGAACAAAAACTCGGGGTGGTAGGTGCCCAGCGCGGCCACCATGAACAGGACGCCTGCCAGGAACAGCGACTTCTTCCGCCCCAGCCTCGTGGCGAAGAAGCCCGACAGCGCGCTGCCTATGATGCACCCTATCAGGGCGCTGCTGGAGGTGATGCCGTGCACCGTATCGGTGTACGCAAAGTCCTGCGCCCCCATGAAGAAGGCCTGCAGCCCCTTCTCCGCGCCCGAGATGACCGCCGTGTCGTAGCCGAACAGCAGTCCGCCTATGACGGCCACCAGGACGATGGAGAACAGATAGGCTTTGCTGCCTTTGTCTGTATTTCTCATGATTCTTTCTTTGTTTGGTAGTTGGTAGTCAGTAGCAAGTAGCCGGTAGTCGGTAGCTGGTAGTCAGTGGAGAATTTCTACTGTCTACTATCTACTGACTACCGGATTCTGGCTACTTATCAATTAGCAATACATGTTGACGATGGCCTCATAGAGTTCCTGCTTGCCGCTGGTCTGCTTGGGTTCGCCCTTGGTCTTGGCGTAGTCCACCACTTCTTCCAGCGTCAGCTTGCCCTCTTCAAACTGCTTGCCCATGCCGCTGTCGAAGGATGCGTAGCGGTCTTTCAGCATCTGCTTGTAGGGAGACTCTTCGAGCAACTTGGCTGCGCTCTCCAGGGCACGTGCCATGACGTCCATGCCGGCTATGTGGGCAATGAAGATGTCCTCCAGGTCGGTGGAGTTGCGTCGTGTCTTGGCGTCGAAGTTCGAGCCGCCGTTGCCCAGGCCTCCGTTGCGTATGATTTGCATCATGGCTTGCGTCAGTTCGTAGGTGTCGATGGGGAATTGGTCGGTGTCCCAGCCATTCTGGTAGTCGCCACGGTTGGCATCGATGCTGCCCAGCATGCCGTTGTCCACAGCCACGGCCAGTTCGTGCTCAAAGGTGTGTCCGGCCAGAGTGGCATGGTTCACCTCGATGTTCACCTTGAAGTCCTTGTCCAGCCCGTGCGCTTTGAGGAAGCCGATGACCGTCTCCGTATCCACGTCATATTGGTGCTTGGTGGGCTCCATGGGTTTGGGCTCAATGAGGAAGGTGCCGGTAAAGCCGTGAGCGCGGGCATAGTCGCGGGCCATGCGCAGCATGGTGGCCAGGTGCTCTTTCTCACGCTTCTGGTCGGTGTTGAGCAGGCTCATGTAGCCCTCGCGTCCGCCCCAGAACACGTAGTTCGTGCCGCCCAGCTCGATGGTGGCGTCGATGGCATTCTTTATCTGCACCATGGCGCGTGCCACCACGTCGAAGTCGGGATTGGTGGCGGCCCCGTTCATGTAGCGCTTGTGGCCGAATACGTTGGCCGTGCCCCACAGGTTCTTGATGCCGGTCTCTTCTTGCTTTTTCTTCAGGTAGGCGACGATTTTCTTCATGTTGGCCTCGTACTCCTCAATGGTGTCGGCCTCCTCGCAGAGGTCTACGTCGTGGAAGCAGTAGTACTCTATGCCCAACTTCTGCATGATTTCGAAGCCGGCGTCGGCCTTGTGCTTGGCGGCTTCTACCTTGTTGTCGCTGTCGTTCCAGGGGAAGGTCTTGGTGCCTGTGCCAAACTGGTCGCCGCCCTCGGCACACAGCGTGTGCCACCAGGCCATGGAGAACTTCAGCCAGTCCTTCATCTTCTTGCCCATGATTTCCTTTTCGGCATCATAATAATGGTATGCCAACGGGTTCTTACTCTCTTTGCCTTCGTACTTAATCTTCCCAATCTCGGGGAAATACTCTTTTGTTGCCATAATCTTTAAGTGTTTTGTGTGCCCCCGTGAGGGCACTGGTTAATATTGTTGTTTAAATGATATTGTTTCACTGTATGTATTGCCGTACATGGCACCCTATGTATTACCGTACATGCACCCCATGTATGGCCCTTCATGATACCCCATGTTAGACCCCTAATGGTACCCCTTGTTAGACCCTTCATGGTACCCCTTGCAAGACCCCTTATGGTACCCCTTGCATGGGGTGTTTTTTACCCCTCCAAGCACTGCTTCCAGCGGGCGTATGCATCGGCATACTCTTGCTGATGGGTGATGTCGGGTTCGATGACATCCAGCTTCTCCAGCGTGGCAAAGGCTTCGTCGTGGTTGCGGTAGATGCCTGCGCCCATGCCTGCGCCTTTGGCTGCGCCTACCGAGCCATCGGTGTCATACAGCTCGATGCTGGCCCCCGTCACTCCGGCCAGCGTCTGGCGGAATACGGGGCTGAGGAACATGTTGGCACGTCCGGCATGTATCTTCTGCACCGGGATGCCCATCTGCTCCATAATCTCTATGCCGTACTTGAAGGAGAAGACGATGCCCTCCTGGGCGGCGCGGATGAGGTGTGCCTTGCCATGCAGGTTGAAGTTCACCCCGTGCACCGAGCAGCCCACCTCGCGGTTCTCCAGCATGCGCTCTGCCCCGTTGCCAAAGGGCAGGATGCTGATGCCTGCACTGCCTATGGGCACCTGCGCGGCAAGGGTGTTCATGTCGTTGTACGAGATGTCTTCGGGCGCCACCGTGCGGCGTATCCACGAGTTCAATATGCCCGTGCCGTTGATGCAGAGCAACACGCCCAGGCGCGTCTGCCCGTCTTCGCCGTGATTCACGTGGGCAAAGGTGTTGACACGACTCTTGGGGTCGTAGGCCACCTGTCCGTTCACACCATACACCACGCCGCTCGTGCCTGCGGTCGAAGCTATTTCGCCCGGGTTGAACACGTTGAGCGAGAGGGCATTGTTAGGCTGGTCGCCCGCCCGGTAGGTGACGGGAGTGCCCGGCTTCAGCCCCAGCTCGGCGGCTACGGAGGCCTCTACCCTGCCCTGCTCGGCAAAGGTAGGCACAACCTCGGGCAGCAAGGAGGCGTCTATGCCGTAATATTGCAGCAAGAAGTCGGCCACACGGTTCTCCTTAAAGTCCCAAAACATGCCTTCCGACAGTCCGGACACCGTGGTGCACACCCGCCCTGTGAGGCGCATGGCTATGTAGTCGCCTGGCAGCATGATTTTATCTATGCGGGCAAAAGTGTCCGGCTCATTCTCGCGCACCCATGCTAGCTTGGAGGCCGTGAAGTTGCCGGGCGAGTTCAGCAGGTGGGACAGGCAACGCTCCTCCCCCAACGCTTCAAACGCCCGCTGGCCGTAGGGCACCGCCCTCGAGTCGCACCAGATGATGGCTGGGCGCAGCACCTGTCCGTATTCGTCCACACACACCAGCCCGTGCATCTGGTAGGAGATGCCGATGGCCTCTACGCCTTCGCCCCCGTGAATGCCTGCTGCCTGTAGCACGGCATGGGTGGCCAGCTTGAGGTTGCTCCACCAGTTTTGCGGGTCTTGCTCTGCCCATCCGGGCTTGACGGCAATGATTTCCGCTTCCGTCTTCGGGTAAAAGGCCGATGCCACGCATTTGCCCGTATCGGCGTTCACCAAGCTTGCTTTGACAGACGAGCTGCCAATGTCGTAACCTAATAGATACATATATATTATTCCTTTAGTTGATTTGATTCTTTATCGTTCTCTCCCCCCTCCGCGTCTCACCGTCTCGATTTATTGTATATTTTCTTGTCGAAACGGTAATAGCGGGCAGCCCGGTGGGCCACGCCCTGCTCCCTTTCCTCCAGAGGCGTCACATAGCCCATGAGTGCTATTTTCTTATGGAAGTTGCGCACGTCTATGGGTTTGCCATACACCAATTCATAAAGCCGACGCAACTGAAGGGCGGTGAACTTGCGAGGCAACAGGTCGAACAAGGCGGCCGGGTTGGCATCTACATACTGCCGGATGAAAGCCATCGCCTCGCGGATAATCAGATTATGGTCGAAGGCCAAGGCCTTGATGTCCGGCAAGGCCACCCATTCAGCCTGAAACTCTTCCAGTCCCCGGTTCAGGGCCCGGTCTATTTTTACCAGGGAGAGGTAGGCCACGGTGACAATCCTTTCTACCCTCATGCGCATGGCGTGCTCCAGCCAATGCACGTCTTTGGGGTCTTTTGTCCTGTCTTTCGACCCGAAGGCTTTGAACTGCGTCAGGTGCACATTCTTCAGCCCCGTCAGTTCAAACAACACGCGCTTGGCCGCCTCGTCCAGGTCTTCATCCATATAAATAAGGCTACCGGGCAACTTCATGTCGTGAAATATCTTACCATCTTCTTCTCCGGCACGCTTTATGAGCAACACCTTCAACTGGTCGCCATCGAAACCGATGACCACGCAATCCACGGAGATATGATTGTTGGCTAATGGTTGTTTTTCATTCATGTTTCGCATGATATCTTATTAAAACGCTGCAAATATAGGCATCATTTTTAGAAAAGCAAAGCATGAAAACGATTTTTAAACATGTTATAAAGCATTATTCTACAGTAGAATACATATCATACATATTACAATATCACACCTCGTGTTATCATAAAAAGTACAATAAGTATCCCCCAGTCTGCAAGAAGCAGAGGTTGGCAAAATATCACGTCTGCAACGCAAAAACATCGTAGTCTGCCGATTTTGTATTACCTTTGCACAGTTTTTTAGCAACAAAGGATAACATTAACCAATATCAAGAGATGAACAATCCGCATGTATTAGGAACAGAAAGCATTGGAAAGTTGTTGGTGCAATTTTCCATCCCGGCTATTATCAGCATGACCATCGTTTCGCTGTACAACATTATCGACAGTGTTTTCATTGGACACGGCGTAGGCCCCATGGCCATTGCAGGCCTTGCCATCACCTTCCCGATGATGAACCTCATGGCGGCTTTCGGCAACTTGGTGGCGGCAGGCGGGGCTACCATCTCGTCCATCAAGCTGGGGCAGAAAGATATGCAGGGAGCTACCGACGTGCTGGGCAACACCTTGATGTTGTGCTGGATAAATGCGGCGGTATTTGGCGGGGTGGCCTTCCTTTTCTTGGATGATATTCTGCGCTTCTTCGGCGCGAGTGCCGAGACGCTGCCCTATGCGCGAGATTTTATGCAGGTGTTGCTGCTGGGCACGCCTATCACTTACACCATGATTGGGCTGAACAATGTGATGCGTGCCACGGGCTATCCGCGCATGGCCATGATTATTTCGCTGTCTTCCGTGTTCTGCAACCTGGCATTGGCGCCCATTTTCATCTTCCACTTCGAGTGGGGCATACGTGGGGCGGCATTGGCCACGGTGTGCTCGCAGGTGCTGGGTGCAGCGCTGGTGTTGTGGCACTTCACCCGCAAGGGCACATCGGTGCGCCTGCAACGGGGCTTCTGGCAGTTGAAGCAACGCATCGTCAGCAGCATTCTTTCCATCGGCATGTCTCCTTTCCTCATGAACGTGACGGCCTGCGTGGTGGTGATATTCATCAACAACAGCCTGCAGAAGCACGGTGGCGACCTTGCCATTGGAGCTTACGGCATCACCAACCGGCTGCTCATGCTTTATGTGATGATTGTCATGGGGCTGACGATGGGCATGCAGCCTATTGTGGGCTACAACTTCGGGGCGCAGAAGCTGGACCGCGTGAAGCAGGTGTTGCGGCTCAGCATTATCACCGGCGCGTGCATCACTACTACGGGCTTCATCATCTGCGAGCTGTTTCCGCATGCCGTGGTGGCCATCTTTACCGACGACGCGCAGCTCATCGACATTGCCGTGCGCAGCGTTCGCATCTGCGTGGTGGTGTTCCCCATCGTGGGGGCGCAGATTGTGATAGGCAACTTCTTCCAAAGCATCGGCATGGCCAAAATGAGTATCTTCCTTTCCCTCACCCGGCAACTCATCTACCTGCTGCCCGGCCTGCTGATATTCTCCCATTACTTCGGCCTGGACGGGGTGTGGATATGCCAGCCGGTGAGCGACTTTCTGGCCTTCGTCACAGCAGTGCTCGCCTTGTGGTGGTACATACGCAAGCAGCGGGTGAACCATCCTGCTCTTTAACCACTCTGTATATGTAATCCTGTATCAGTCCGGACTTGATGCAGGCTCACATCCGATGGGTGCTTGGGACGGGTTTAACGTGGGCACAACATAGGAATATTTTTTGACGTAGGCAAGAAGGGAAGCCTATAATGTATCTTCTTTCAACAACTCGAAACAATGGCAATCCAAAAACCGCCCATTCTTGAAACAAGCACTATGCTGAATACCCGTTTTCTGGAAGCCAGCCTTTTCCAATGCCCGCATAGAGGCAAAGTTGCCGGCATAGACATTGGCAAAAATCCGCACAACGTCAGTTTGACTGAAATAATCGCTGACAGCTTGACGCAAAGCCTGTGTCATAATCCCTTTGTTCCAATAGGGTTCGGCAATCCAATAACCTATTTCTGCATTGAAGCGTTCCACATCCGTGCCTCTGTCGAAGCTAATGTTTCCCACGGCTTCCGCATTTATTTCAATGCAATAATTGTTTTGCACGTCTTGGGACTTGGCGTATTGTATGAATGAGGCAGCATCTTCGGAGGTGTAAGGATAAGGCAATCTGTCCCGGCAGTTGTCCCAAATCTTTTTATTGTTGAGGTATTTTGCCAAAGCGGGGATGTCTGATTCCTGCCATCGGCGAAGGATAAATGGAGTCATATTGTTATGTTTTTGCGAAGATAGGGAAAATCGGGGAGCGGGGCAAGGGAAGGAAAGGCAAATTGTTGTTCGGCTCAAAAATGTGTAGGTGTAGAGGTCAATGTTCAGCCAATTCTTTCAATAAATTACCGATAGCAGCAATGAATTTCTCGGCTTTAGGCATCATTCATCTATTTCTTCCGCGCTTGAATAGGCGAAATCATCATAGTCGCTGCTATGTCTGCGTTCGAAAAGCAAAGAAAAAGTACGTCCTATTTCCCGAGACAAATACCCGGTAGCTACAAAGTGCATTCCTAACATCTGCTTCCCCCCACATGGGGTCCCGGGTTTATTCCATGTTTGATGAGTAGGGCTATTGCCGCATAATAACAAGCGTAATACAAGCGGTTGATAGCTGTATTGTAATACCCTTGCTGCCTTAAGAAAGGCACTTTCTTTTGACAATCTGCGGACGTTTCATCTTCTTCTTTTTTAATGCTCAGGACAAATATGCCAAGAAACTTTGATGTAAACAAGACAGTGCTCATCTAAATTTTAAAAGCATCCCCGAAACTTCCTTCCGAGGATGCTTATCCGCTTCCGTTACCTGTCCACATTGTCCGGCACAGTTCCCAGCTTCGCGATATCCTTGCCGTCGCGGTCGCCGTGTATTTCTATCTTGTCCAAGGCGGCTGTGAGGGCAGCGTATTCCTCATCCGTCAGTTCGATGTCCGCCGCGCCGAGGTTTTCCGTGATGCGGCTCTCGCTGCGCATTCCGGGGATGGGCACGATGAAGTCGCCGCCCTTCAACACCCACGCGAGGCTGATTTGCGCCGCCGTGCATCCTTTCCGGTCGGCATAGCGGTGTACCAAGTCGAGCAGCGGCTGGTTGGCTTCCATATTCTTCGGCGAGAAACGGGTGATGACCCGGCGCACATCATCGCCTTTGAATTGGTCGGTAGGACGGTATTTCCCACTAAGAAAACCGTTGCCCATCGGCGAGAACGCCACGAAACCGATACCGAGTTCCCGGCAGAGCGGCAGCACGTCCTTCTCCCATTTGCGCTCCATCATCGAATACTCGCTCTGGATGGCGGTGAGGGGCGTGACGGCATTCGTCTTGCGTATCTGTGCGGCAGAGGGCGACGACTGTCCCCAGCCGCGAATCTTGCCTTCCTTGATGAGCAAGCCCATTACGTAGGCCACCTGTTCCTCGCTTCCGTCCTCCATCTGATGCTCCGTGTAGAGGTCGATGTAGTCCGTCTGCAAACGTTGCAAAGAGCCTTCGATGGATTTGCGGATGCCCTCTTCGCTCAGTTTCCCTTCGGGCATTGCCTGTCCGGGCAAGGCCTGCGGCCAGAACTTGTCGGAGATGACCACCTTGTCGCGCGGCAGTTCTTTGAGTGCCTTGCCCACAAACTCCTCGTTCTTGAAGTAGGAATACATTTCCGCCGTGTCGAAGAACGTGCAGCCTAACTCAAATGCCCGATGCACCAGCCGTATGGCTTCCTTTTCTTCGGGCGCTTTGCCGTAGGCGTGGGTGAAGCCCATGCATCCCATGCCGATGGCGGAAACTTCGATGTTTCTTAGTTTTCTTGTTTTCATCTTGCTATTGCCTTTATATATGGTTATTGTTTAGACCTCTTGACATACTGGTAATGTTTTAATTAAAGTCTAATCATTGCTACTCCGATTATCATCAGCGCAATGCCGACAAACTGAACCGGAGTTATCTTTCTTTTTATCGCCCCCATCCAGCCACGACCTTCCATCAGGAGGCTGAGCGTCATCTGTCCGAGCAGGAGTGCCATAAAGAATGCTCCGGCTCCAATCTGCGGTATCAGCCATGCGTTGCCGAATACCGAAATAGCTCCACACACACCACCCAGCCACATCCACCACGGATTGCCTTTGGCGAAAGCCCCGCGCACACGGTGTATTTTCCCGTTGCCGACACAGACCGCCATAATAACGGCGGTGGCTATCAGGAACGACAAGGTGGATGCCTGTACCGCCGAGCCGAGGCATACGCCCAACCTGCCGTAAATCGCTCCGATGGATGCCATCAGACAACCTGCCACGATGCCTGTGATTTGCCAAAGCAGGATATGTCTGCCTGTGATTGGTTGCGCCACTTTACCCTTACCGAGATTTGGTACGACCACAATCAGCAATACTCCGCTTATCAACAAGAGCATCGCGAAAATCCTCAGGGCGGAAAGCGGAATGCGTACCGAGCCGAACAACCCGAAATGGTCTATCACAAGGCTGAACAGCAGCTGCCCCAAGAGCGGAAGGATGGCTGTCTGCAACTGGCCGAGCGCACGGAACAGGTAGATGGTCACGGTAATGGTGAACAGGGCGATGATGCCTCCCGTCCATCCCCACCACGGAACATTAGTTATCTGTGTCGCAGCAGGCAATATCGGAATCCCATTGACAACCGACACCACAGACAACAGCAACGAGGATACGGCAAATGAAACCAGCGTCACCACAAAAGCCGGGCCGATGCTTGTTCGCATCCGTGCGTTTGCCGCCGTCTGTACGGGAACGAGCATACCCATCAGCAGGGCTGTGATTACGAGTATCCACATAAAATTCATCTCATTCAATACTCTTTCCTAACTCGCATGCCTGCTTGCCGAAGTCCGTGTTGCGTATATCCTCCGGATTCCACAAATGCGTGGCCAGTATATGACCCATATCCTGCCAATGCAGGAAATTGGCGATGGACTGATAGACGGCAACGGCAAGATAGGCGACCCGTTCCGACGGATTGGCCATAGATGCCAGCAGGACGCTCTTTTTGTTCAGCAGCTTGCCGTTGATGGCATAAAAGCGGTCTGTTACCTTTTTAAGCTGCGAAGTGAAGGAGAAGTAAGAGATAGGTGTCGCCAGCACGATTACATCGGCTTCCAACAGATGCGGACGCACGATGTCGAAATCATCTTTCTCTACACACTCCCCGTTCATCCCGCAATGGCCGCATCCCAAACAGCCGTTGATGTTATGAGCG
>CASELH010000049.1 GCA_949288715.1 uncultured Bacteroides sp.
AAAAACATTGCTTTGCTTGGCAATGATGGCTCGGGAAAAACCACTCTCACGGAGGCGCTGCTCTATGAGAGTGGGATTATAAAACGTCGTGGCAGAATTACTGCCAAGAACACAGTCAGCGATTACTTCCCGGTGGAGCAAGAATATGGCTATTCTGTGTTTTCCACCGTTTTCCATGTGGAGTGGAACGGGAAGAAGTTGAACATCATAGACTGCCCGGGCAGCGACGACTTTGTGGGGGCTGCCATCACGGCATTGAACGTGACCGATACGGCCATTCTGCTGCTCAACGGGCAGTATGGCGTGGAGGTGGGTACGCAAAACCATTTCCGCTACACTGAAAAACTGGGCAAGCCGGTCATTTTCTTGGTGAACCAGCTGGACAATGAGAAGTGCGACTACGACATGGTGCTGGAGCAGTTGCGGGAAATCTACGGCCCGAAGGTGGTGCCTGTGCAATATCCGCTGGCTACGGGGCCTAACTTCAATTCGTTGATAGATGTACTTTTGATGAAGAAATATTCGTGGGGCCCCGAGGGTGGCGCGCCTACGATAGAGCCTGTCCCTGCCGAGGAGATGGAGAAGGCTACCGCCTTGCATAAGGCACTGGTAGAGGCCGCCGCCGAGCATGACGAGGGACTGATGGAAAAATTCTTTGAGTCGGACTCGCTGACTGAGGACGAGATGCGCGAAGGCATCCGTAAGGGCTTGGCATGCCGTGGCATGTTTCCTGTGTTCTGCGTATGTGCAGGCAAGGATATGGGCGTGCGCCGCTTGATGGAGTTTTTGGGCAACGTAGTGCCTTTTGTAGACGAGATGCCGCCGGTGCACAACACGCGGGGTGAAGTGGTGAAGCCTGACCCCAATGGGCCGACCTCGCTGTATTTCTTCAAGACGGCGGTAGAGCCCCACATCGGCGATGTGCAGTACTTCAAGGTGATGAGCGGCAAGGTGCACGAAGGAGATGACTTTACGAATGCCGACCGTGGCTCGAAGGAGCGCATTGCGCAGATTTATGCCTGCGCAGGCGCCAACCGCATCAAGGTGGAAGAAATGGTGGCAGGCGATATAGGCTGCACCGTGAAGCTGAAGGATGTGCACACGGGCAATACCTTGAACGGAAAGGGTGCGGAAAACCGCTTTAACTTCATCAAGTATCCTAACTCCAAGTATTCGCGTGCCATTCGTCCCGTCAATGAAGCCGACACGGAAAAGATGATGGCGATACTGAACCGCATGAAGGAGGAAGACCCCACATGGGTGGTAGAGCAGTCGAAAGAGTTGCGCCAGACCATTGTGCACGGGCAGGGAGAATTCCACCTGCGTACGTTGAAGTGGCGGTTGGAAAACAATGAAAAACTCCAGATAGTGTATGAAGAGCCACGCATACCTTACCGCGAGACGATTACCAAGGCTGCCCGTGCCGACTATAGGCATAAGAAACAGTCGGGTGGCGCAGGACAGTTTGGCGAGGTGCACCTCATCGTAGAGCCTTATTACGAAGGCATGCCTGCCCCTGATACCTATAAGTTTAACGGGCAGGAGTTCAAGATGAACGTGAAGGGCACGGAGGAAATCCCATTGGAGTGGGGTGGCAAGCTGGTGTTTGTGAACTGCGTGGTGGGCGGTGCCATTGATGCCCGATTCATGCCTGCCATTTTGAAGGGTGTGATGTCGCGCATGGAGCAGGGACCGCTGACGGGGTCGTATGCCCGCGATGTGCGTGTCATTGTGTATGACGGCAAGATGCACCCGGTAGATTCCAATGAAATATCCTTCATGCTGGCCGGGCGTAATGCTTTCAGCGAGGCATTTAAGAATGCCGGGCCTAAGATTCTGGAGCCCATTTATGACGTGGAGGTGTTTGTGCCTTCGGACAAGATGGGCGACGTGATGAGCGACTTGCAAGGCCGCCGGGCCATGATTATGGGCATGAGCAGCGAAGCCGGCTATGAGAAACTGATAGCCAAGGTGCCGTTGAAGGAAATGTCGTCTTACTCCACTGCGCTCAGCTCGCTGACCGGTGGCCGGGCTTCATTCATCATGAAGTTTGCCAGCTATGAGTTGGTTCCGAGCGATGTGCAGGATAAACTGATAAAGGAGTTTGAGGCTAAACAGACAGAAGAATAAGCATTCTGTAGCGATAAGATGAACGGGCAGTGAGGTAGCTTTCGGGCACTTCGCTGCCTGTTGTTTATGCTATGCCTTGTGGAGGAGATTGTCCGAAAAGCATTAATGTCTTATCATTCTGTCATACTGAACGCTAGTGAAGCATCTCTCGACAGCGGAAATAAGTGGGAGATCCTTCGCTTGCGCTCAGGATGACAGTACAAAATGACGGCAGTTAATGAGTTCTCGGATAGCCTGGGGGAAGGGTTTCAGAATGTACTTTTTGGTTAATTAACTAAAATTGCCGGTTAAAGCAGGTTAATGTGTTAGGATTGTTAATTAGGAGTTGTTAATTTTGCCGCTATGAAAAAGTCAACTATATGGATATTGGGCATTGTGATGGGGTTCTCCTTCTTGAGCCTGTTATACCTGCAAATCAGGTATATAGACGACTTTGTGAAGATGCGCAACGAGCAGTTTGACGAGTCGGTGAAGCGGGCGTTGATGGCTGCTTCGAAAGACGTAGAATCGGAGGAAGTGGAGCGCTGGTTGCGTGAAGACATAACGGAGACGGAGCGGAAGGCGTGGGAGCAATCGCAAAACAATGGGGTGGTGCAGACGCGCCGTTTCAGCATGACTACACCCGATGGGACGGTCAGCTCGTCCATTGAATTGAAAACATTCAGCAACCAGCCTTCGGAGTTGCCGCGGGCCATGATTTCGCGCAAGCATGGGGTGAAGACAATTCCGCAGACATCGCGCTCTATTGCGGACATGATAAAGAACCGCTATCTGTATCAGCGTGCGCTGGTGGATGAAGTGATTTGGCAAATGGTATACAAAGCCAAAGACAAACCGATAGAGGAGCGCATTAATTTTAAGAATCTGGATAACTATATAGGCTCGGGACTGGTGGACAATGGCGTGGACCTGCAGTATCATTTCAAGGTGATAGATCGCGATGGCAGGGAGGTGTACCGTTGTTCGGACTATAGCGACGAGGGGAGCGAGAATTCGTATTCGCAGCCGTTGTTTTTGAATGACCCGCCTGCGCGGATGAGTGTGGTGAAGGTGCATTTCCCGGGACGGCGCGATTATATTTTCAGCTCGGTGAGCTTTATGATACCGTCGTTGATATTTACGGTGGTGCTGTTGATAACGTTTATTTTCACCATATATATAATATTCCGTCAAAAGAAGCTGACGGAGATGAAGAATGACTTTATCAACAACATGACGCACGAGTTTAAAACGCCGATATCTACCATATCGTTGGCTGCGCAGATGCTGAACGACCCGGCAGTGGGCAAGTCGCCGGTGATGTTCCAGCATATATCGGGGGTTATTAATGACGAGACCAAGCGGCTGCGCTTCCAGGTGGAAAAGGTGTTGCAGATGTCGATGTTTGACAGGCAGAAGGCTACGCTGAAGATGAAAGAACTGGATGCCAATGAACTGATAAGGGGGGTAGTCAATACCTTTGCCTTGAAGGTGGAGCGTTATAACGGCAAGATTGAAACGGAGCTGAATGCAGAACAGCCTATGATTCTTGCCGATGAAATGCACATTACGAATGTGATATTCAACTTGATGGATAACGCCGTGAAGTATAAGCGCGCCGACACGGACCTCGTGCTGGTGGTGAAGACCTGGAATGAGCCCGGTAAGTTGATGATTTCCATCCAGGATAACGGAATCGGCATAAAGAAGGAAAATTTGAAGAAGATATTTGAGAAGTTCTATCGCGTGCATACGGGTAATCTGCATGACGTAAAAGGATTCGGCTTGGGGCTGGCCTATGTGAAGAAAATCATATCCGACCATAAGGGTACTATACGGGCAGAGAGCGAGCTGAATGTGGAAACTAAATTTATTATAGCATTACCTCTATTAAAAAATGACTGATATGGAAGAAAAACTTAGAATTTTGTTGTGCGAGGACGATGAGAACCTGGGCATGTTGTTAAGGGAATATCTGCAGGCAAAAGGTTATGCTGCAGAGTTGTATCCTGACGGGGAGGCTGGCTACAAGGCTTTCTTGAAGAATAAGTATGATTTGTGCGTATTCGACGTTATGATGCCGAAAAAAGACGGCTTTACCTTGGCACAGGAAGTGCGTGCCGCAAATTCGGAAATACCTATCATTTTCCTGACGGCAAAAACGTTGAAGGACGACATTCTGGAGGGCTTTAAGATTGGTGCCGACGACTACATCACCAAGCCTTTCAGCATGGAAGAGCTGGTGTTCAGAATTGAGGCCATATTGAGGCGTGTGCGCGGCAAGAAGAACAAGGAAAGCAATATCTATAAGATAGGCAAGTTTACCTTTGATACGCAGAAGCAGATACTCTCAACTCCTGAAAAGCAGACGAAGCTGACGACTAAGGAGTCTGAACTCTTGGGCTTGCTTTGCGCGCATGCTAATGAGATACTGCAACGCGACTTTGCGCTGAAGACCATCTGGATTGATGACAATTACTTTAATGCGCGCAGCATGGATGTATACATCACGAAGCTCCGCAAGCACTTGAAGGAGGATGATTCGATTGAAATCATCAATATCCATGGCAAGGGTTATAAACTGATTACACCAGACCCTGAAGACTGACGGGTACGAGGGGAAACAAAAAAGGCGATGCAGACTTTGCACCGCCTTTTTTAAGCTCTTTAGTAAGATATTAATCGGTAATTCGTTTGTTGATAACGATGTAGGATACCCAGCCAACAATAATCAGCACCACGCAGGTACCCAGAATGGCATTGTTGTTAACGTTTTCAGTGAACGAGCATGCTATCAGTATGGCTGCTCCCACCAGGATTAATATCAGTCCCAGATTTTTTAATAAACCTTTCATTGTGTGTGTATTTTAATAGTTGTTATATCGTTCGGAAAAACTTGTCACAAAGAAAAGCATAATTCTTTAACAGACGAAATTATTTGTGCAAAAAAACTATTATTCCACGTAATTTATTGGATAAACCGAGGAAAAACTCTTGTATGGACTCTTCTTTCCATGGAAATTGGCTTTCTTTTGCTGAGGCATCCCCAATCTCTGGAGAAGGCGTCTTCAATCTTTTGTATTGAAGAAGATTTTGCGCAGCACATTTTGCCCGATGGCCAATTCTTCTGCATTGATGCCTTGTAGGGCTTCCTGCAAAGTCTGGCGGGTGACAACATGGGCTTGCTCTTCTAGCTTTCTCCCTTCCGGGGTAAGGTGGATGAGATTGATGCGGCGGTCTTTTTTATCGGAAAGGCGGGTTACCAGGTGCTGGCGTTCCATGTTGTCAATGAGCCGCGTCATGCTTGGCTTATCCTTGAAGGTGGCGTTGCACAGTTCCTGTTGCGTCACTCCGTCTTTTTTCCATAAAAAGATGAGCACGGTCCATTGCTCGGGAGTGATTTCCAGCCCGTTCTTGCGGAAGTTGCGCGATAGCTTCCGGTTGATGGCTGCCGACACTTTGCCGTTGAGAATGGCAAATATGAGTTGGATATCGAAGTTGAATTGTTCTATCATGAAATTATTGTTTAAACAACTTTGCAAAGATAACCCCAACTTGCCATAAATCCTAATAGTTAGGAATAAAAAAATGGCAAATGTTTGTAGTTCAAAATAAAATGTCTAACTTTGCGCCGCAAAAAATAAAGCATTACAAATTAATTATTATTATTTAAACGTATGAATCAATACGAAACCGTTTTCATTTTAACTCCCGTTTTGTCTGATGTTCAGATGAAGGAAGCGGTAGAGAAATTTAAAGGTATCTTGACGGCTGAAGGCGCCGAGATCGTAAATGAAGAAAATTGGGGACTGAAGAAGCTGGCTTATCCCATCCAGAAGAAGTCTACCGGTTTTTATCAGCTGATTGAGTTCAATGCAGAACCTACTGTCATTGAGAAACTGGAAGTCAACTTCCGTCGTGATGAACGCGTGATTCGCTTCTTGACTTTTAAGCAAGACAAGTATGCCGCAGAATACGCTGTTAAGAGAAGAAATTTAAGATCAACTAAAAAGGAGGATTAAATCATGGCACAACAAGTTCAATCAGAAATCAGATACTTAACTCCGCCTACTGTAGACGTAAAGAAGAAGAAATATTGCCGTTTCAAGAAAAGTGGCATCAAGTATATCGACTATAAAGATCCCGAATTCTTGAAGAAGTTCTTGAATGAGCAAGGGAAAATACTTCCCCGTCGCATTACCGGTACTTCGCTGAAGTATCAACGCCGTGTAGCTCAGGCAGTGAAAAGAGCACGTCACCTGGCCTTGCTGCCCTATGTTACTGACTTGATGAAATAATAAGGAGGAGACAGTATGGAAATAATATTGAAAGAAGACGTAATCAACTTGGGTTACAAGAACGACATCGTGACAGTGAAGTCTGGCTATGGCCGTAACTACCTCATTCCGACAGGAAAAGCCGTTATCGCTTCGCCGGCAGCAAAGAAAATGTTGGCAGAGGAACTGAAGCAACGCGCCCATAAACTGGAGAAAATCAAGAAGGATGCCGAAGAACTGGCAGCCAAGCTGCAGGGCGTTTCGCTGAAGATAGCTACGAAGGTTAGCTCTACGGGCACCATCTTTGGCTCGGTTGGCAACATTCAGATTGCCGATGAGCTTGCCAAGTTGGGGCATAACATCGACCGCAAGCTGATTGTAGTGAAAGATACCGTTAAGGAAGTGGGCAACTACACGGCAGTAGTGAAGCTGCACAAGGAAGTTTCTGTAGAAATTCCGTTTGAAGTTGTAGCTGAAGAAGCTTAATGATGAGATGACATAATAAGATGGAAAAAGGAGGCATTCCTCAAGGAATTGCCTCCTTTTTTATGCGCATGCGCCTACAAAAAAGTCTGCCCATGCTTGCGCATGCCAGACTTTCAATACTTCTGCAAAGACTTGCGTCTTCGCGCTCTTTTTTATTCAGCTACTTGCGTGCTGTCGGTCTTCACGCTGTCGGCTTGTGCGGCAGGTGCAGCAGCTTCGGCTTCAGCAGCCGGTTCGGCAACAACTTCAGTAGCTTCGGCATTGGCAGCTTCGGTTGCATTATTGGCAGCCTTGTTGCCACAAGAGGCGAAAGATACGGCCACGATAGCAGCGGCCATCAAAACTAACTTTTTCATTTTCTTTTGCTTTTAAACTTAATACAATAGTTGGTCTTTAAAACCGCGGCAAAGGTAGACTATTTTTGCATACGTTGTTCTGCTTGTGCTGCTTTTTTTTGCGGAAAATGCGTACCTTTGCCCCTCAACGACATCTGAACGACTTATGATTGATACAAATCTGTTTCAAGATAAAACCGCTGTTTATTATACTTTAGGCTGCAAGCTGAACTTCTCGGAGACATCCACCATAGGACGCATACTGCAGGAGGCAGGCATACGCACTGCCCGCCGGGGGGAGAAGGCCGACATTTGCGTGGTGAATACCTGCTCGGTGACCGAGGTGGCCGACAAGAAGTGCCGGCAGGCCATTCACCGGCTGGTGAAGCAACATCCGGGCGCCTTTGTGATTGTGACCGGGTGCTACGCGCAGCTGAAACCGGACACCGTGGCTGCGATAGACGGGGTGGACGTGGTGCTTGGCGCCGAGCAGAAGAAAGATGTGCTGAAGTACTTGGGCTGTCTGCAGAAACACGACGGAGCCGGGCAAGTCTTCACCTCGCCGCTGAAGGACATCCGCACGTTTGCCCCCTCTTGTTCGCGGGGCGACCGCACCCGTTTCTTCCTGAAGGTGCAGGACGGCTGCAACTATTTCTGCTCGTACTGCACCATTCCCTTTGCCAGAGGGCGGAGCCGCAACGGTAGTATCGCCTCCTTGGTGGAGCAGGCACGCCAGGCTGCTGGCGATGGAGGCAAGGAAATTGTGCTGACCGGCGTGAACATAGGCGACTTCGGGCGCACCACCGGCGAGACTTTTGCCGACTTGGTGCAGGCCCTGGACCGGGTGGAGGGCATTGAGCGGTACCGCATCTCGTCCATCGAGCCCGACCTCCTCAGCGACGAGGTCATTGAGTTCGTGGCACGTTCACGCCGATTCATGCCCCACTTCCACATCCCCTTGCAGGCGGGTTGCGACGAGGTGCTCCGGCTGATGCGCCGGCGTTACGACACCGCTCTCTTTGCCCGGAAGATAGAACGGATACGGGCGCTGATGCCCGATGCCTTCATTGGCGTGGACGTCATCGTGGGGACAAGGGGCGAAACCGACGAGTATTTTGAACAGACCTACCGCTTTGTGGAATCGCTGGACGTGACCCAGCTGCACGTGTTCAGCTACTCCGAGCGGCCGGGGACGCAGGCCTTGAACATTGACCTTGCAGTGCCGCCCCAGGAAAAGCACCGCCGCAGCCAACGCCTGCTGGCGCTTTCCGACCGCAAGACGCACGACTTCTACGCCCGACACCGGGGGCAAGTGATGCCGGTGTTGCTGGAGCGCTCCAAGCCCGGACAGCCCATGCATGGCTTTACGCCCAACTACATCCGCGTGGAGGTGCCGCGCAACGACGCGCTGGACAACCACGTGGTGACCGTCCGGCTGGGCGACTTCAATGCCGACGGCACAGCCTTGCTGGGGGAAATACTCGAAGAAAAGTAAGGAATATGGATAAGATTGCCGTTGTGATTCTGAACTGGAACGGGCGCGACATGCTGCGCCGCTTCCTGCCCGCCGTGCTCAGCTGCTCGGCCGACCCCGGGGTGCGGGTGCATGTGGTGGATAATGGCTCGACCGACGGGTCGGTGGAGGTGGTGGAGGCCCTCTTTCCCGAGGTGCACGTCCTGCCGCTGGGCCATAATTATGGCTTTGCCGAGGGCTACGACTTTGGTCTGCAGCTGATTGATGCCGAGTATCTGGTGCTGCTCAACTCGGATGTGGAGCCTACGCCGGGCTGGCTCCGCCCGCTTGCGGCGTATATGGACGCTCATCCCGAGGCGGCGGCCTGCCAGCCGAAGGTGTTGAGTTACAACAGGCGGGACCACTTTGAATATGCCGGCGCCTGCGGCGGATTCATCGACCGCTACGGCTATCCCTTCTGCCGGGGCAGGGTGATGGATGTGGTGGAGCGCGACGGGGGGCAGTATGACGCGCCCGTTCCGGTGTTCTGGACCACGGGGGCGGCCATGTTCATCCGCCAGGCCGACTACCATGCGGCGGGGGGGCTGGACGCGCGTTTCTTTGCTCACATGGAGGAGATTGACCTGTGCTGGCGCCTCGGGGCGCAGGGCAGGCAGCTGGTGTGCGTGCCGCAGAGCGTGGTGTATCACGTGGGTGGCGCCACGCTGGCCAAGGGCAGTCCGAAGAAGACGTACCTTAACTTCCGAAACAACCTGCTGATGCTGTACAAGAACCTGCCGGACAGCGAGTTGCGCCCCGTGATGCGCGTGCGCCGCGTGCTGGACTGGCTGGCTGCCGCCTCCTTCCTGGTGCGCGGCAGGGTGGGGGACTTCCGGGCCGTCGTCCGCGCCCGGCGCGACTTCCGCCGCATGCGTCCCGACTTCTTGGCCGACCGCAGGAAGAACCTTCGTGTTGCCTGCACGGCGGACGTGGCCGGGCGCACCTCCTTCAGCCTGCTGTGGCAGTACTACGTGCGCGGCCGGAAGTTCTACTCCGCGCTGCCCCCGCGCTGAGCCGTCAGCTCCACGCCTGCCCAAAGGCAGTCCGCCCCCATGGGGGGGTTGCGCTTGCGCAGTGTTAATTTCACTTCGGTAATTGTCTGGAAATGATGTAGTATGGCATCAACCATCCGCCCGGCCACGTGCTCCAGCAGGCGGCTGGGGGTGTCCATTTCCCTGCGGATAAGTTCATAAACTTCGGCGTAATTCACCGTGTGGGCCACGTCGTCCGTCCGGGCGGCGCGGGCAATGTCTGTGCGCAGGCGCACGTCCACGCGATATTCGTTGCCCACCTGTCGCTCCTGCTCCGCCACCCCGTGCCGGGCAAAGAGGCGGAGGTCTTCAAGAAAAATATAGCTGTCTGTCATCATACTTCAAAAGGTGTTTTTTAAAATCCGCCTGGGTAGTTCGGATTGCCCGCCTGGGTAGTTCGGATTGCCCGCCCGGGTAGTTGGAAAAATCCGCGCGGGTAGCCGAAGCCGCCCGCGCGGGTAGCAAAAATTACCCGCGCGGGTAATGCTGACTACCCGCGCGGGTTTTTCGGTGTGCCTCGGCGTGTGCCGTGGGGGTTATCCGCAGCGCGAGGCGCCGCAGGTCTTGCAGATGAGGCAGCCCTCCTGGTAGACGAGGGTTTCGTTGCCGCAGTTGGGGCACTTCTTTCCCTTGGCTTCGGTGCCGTCCAGCACGTACTTCTTCAGGGCGCGCTCCACGCCGTTCTTCCAGGTGTTGATGCTTTCGCTGTCCAGCTGCAGGGAGCTGACGAGCTTGATGACCTGCTCAATGGGCATGCGGTAGCGCAGCACGCCGGAGATGAGCTTGGCGTAGTTCCAGTATTCCTTGTTGAATTTTTCGGACAGGCCCTCGATGGTCACCTTGTATCCGCGCTTGTTTTCAAACTGGAAGTCGTAGTGCTTGCGCCCGTCATCGTCGTAATTCTTGATGATGTGTCCGGTGGTGACGCTCTTGGGCAGCACGATGCCTTCGTCGTCGTCCAGCACTCCGGTAAAAATCTCGTACGGGTGCCCGTCCATCAGCCCGACGAAGGCCACCCACTTCTCCTTGTTGTTTTGGAAGCGCACCACGTCGGCCTCGAGCACCTTGGGGCGGGTTTCCACCACCGTGGGCGGCTTGCAAGGGGGCAACTCCTCGTCTTTCTTGTCGCTCTTGGTGGAGATGAGCACGCCCGAGCGCGAGCCGTCGCGGTAGACGGTGCAGCCCTTGCAGCCCGACTGCCAAGCCTCGATGTAGAGGCGGTTCACCAAGGCCTCGTCTACGTCGGCGGGCAGGTTGATGGTGACGCTGATGGAGTGGTCTACCCACTGCTGTATGCGTCCCTGCATTTTCACCTTCATCAGCCAGTCCACGTCGTTCGAGGTGGCCTTGTAGTAGGGCGATTGCTTCACCAGTTCGTCTATTTCGTCTTGCGTGTAGCGCTTGGCGGGGTCGTATCCCTTGGCCTCCATCCAGGTGACAAACTTGGGGTGGAACACGGTGTACTCCTCGAAGGCGTCGCCCACCTCGTCCACGTAGTCTATGTGCACGTTGGTGTCGTTGGGGTTCACCTTGCGGCGTCGCTTGTACACGGGCAGGAACACGGGTTCGATGCCCGAGGTGGTCTGCGTCATCAGGCTGGTGGTGCCCGTCGGGGCGATGGTGAGGCAGGCTATGTTGCGGCGGCCGTATTGGGCCATCTCTTCATACAGTTCGGGGTCGGCCTCACGCAGCCGGTTGATGAAGGGGTTGTTTTTCTCGCGCTCTGTGTCGTAGATGTCGAATGCCCCACGCTCTTTGGCCATGGTGACCGACGAACGGTAGGCCTGCAGCGCGATGGTGCGGTGCACTTCTTCGGAGAAAGCGGTGGCTTCCTCGGTGCCGTAGCGCAAGCCCAGCGCGGCCAGCATGTCGCCCTCGGCGGTGATGCCCACGCCGGTGCGGCGACCTTGCCCGCTTTTCTTATAGATTTTCTCCCACAGTTCGCGCTCGGTGTGTTTTACGTCCTCGCTTTCGGGGTCGGAATCTATCTTTTCCAGGATGCGCTCTATCTTCTCCAGCTCCAGGTCGATGATGTCGTCCATGATACGTTGCGCCAGGGCCACGTGTTTCTTGAACAGGTCGAAGTCAAAATAGGCATCTTCCTTGAAAGGATTCACCACGTACGAGTAGAGGTTGATGGCCAGCAGGCGGCAGGAGTCGTAGGGGCACAGGGGAATTTCCCCGCAGGGGTTGGTCGAAACAGTGCGGTAGCCCAGGTCGGCATAGCAGTCGGGCACAGACTCCCGGATGATGGTGTCCCAGAACAGCACGCCCGGTTCGGCCGACTTCCATGCGTTGTGTACAATCTTTTTCCATAGCGCCGCGGCATCTATTTCCTTCTTCACGATGGGATTTTCCGCATTGATGGGGTACTGCTGCGTGTAGGGCTTCCCGTCGATGGCTGCTTGCATGAACTCGTCGTCCAGCTTCACCGACACGTTGGCTCCCGTCACCTTGCCCTCCGTCATCTTGGCGTCGATAAACGCTTCCGAATCCGGGTGCTTGATGGAGACGCTCAGCATCAGTGCGCCGCGCCGTCCGTCTTGAGCCACCTCGCGGGTGGAGTTGGAGTAGCGCTCCATGAACGGCACCAGTCCCGTGGATGTCAAAGCCGAATTCTTCACCGGGGAACCTTTGGGGCGGATGTGCGACAAGTCGTGGCCCACGCCTCCGCGGCGTTTCATGAGTTGCACCTGCTCCTCGTCAATCTTGAAGATGGCTCCGTAAGAGTCGGCGGCACCATCTATGCCAATCACGAAGCAGTTGGACAGCGAGGCTACTTGATAGTTGTTGCCAATGCCGGTCATCGGGCTTCCTTGCGGCACAATGTACCTGAAGTGGTCGAACAGGCCAAACAATTCTTCCGCGCTCAAAGGATTAGGATACCTGGCTTCGATGCGGGCTACTTCGTTGGCTATTCTCCAATGCATATCCTCCGGGGACTTTTCATAAATGTTCCCGAAAGAGTCTTTGACTGCATATTTGTTTATCCAAACCCTGGCAGCCAATTCATCGCCTTGGAAGTACTTTAAAGATTCTTCGTAGGCTTCGTCATAAGAGTAAGTCTTCTTTTCCACGATGATTGTAGATTAGATGTTTTTTTGTTCACTAAGCATTAAGGTGTAGAAGTTATGCTTGAGTCAACAAATGTGCTTGCAAAGCTATGAATGTTTTTCTGTTTGGCAAAATAAAACGAAAAGTTTTTCTTTAAAAAGCCTGATGTTTTCCATTTCTGTTTTGCAATGCATTGATTAGTAATTAAATGATGTTTTTGATGTTGCAAAAAGTTTTCCAAAAAGGGGAATGTCGCTCATTCTTGGTTTTCTCTTTTATATTATTGAGGCCGAAATAGAATCCTTTTTTCAAGAGAATGAGGCGATATATGTGATTCTTTTCTTATATTTGCCAAAAATAAACGGAAAATGGAAAGTTTGAAACAAAGAAGAACAATCAGAAAGTATCAGCAAAAAGATATTTCTGCAGAACTTTTGAATGATTTGCTTGAAACGGCCTTCAGGGCTTCTACTGTTGGAAACATGCAAACCTACAGTGTGGTTGTTACACGCGATGCCGCCCGTAAGGCTAAGCTGGCGCCGGCACATTTCCATCAGCCTATGGTAGAAAACGCTCCGGTAGTGCTGACCTTTTGCATTGACCTGCACCGCTTCAGCCGGTGGTGCGAATGCCGCAAGGCAAGCCCCGGATACAACAATTTTGAGTGGTTTGTAACCGGAGCCATCGATGCCTTGCTGGTGGCGCAGACTTTTTGCGTGGCTGCCGAAGAAAACGGATTAGGCATCTGCTACCTGGGCACTACCACTTATAATCCCCAAATGATTATCGATGCATTAGAGCTTCCCCAATTGGTGTTTCCTATCGCTACAATTACAGTGGGCTGGCCCGATGAATGCCCCAATCAAGTGGATCGCTTGCCCATTGAAGCCATTATCCACGAGGAAACTTACCATGACTATTCCGCCGAAGACATAGATCGCTTGTATGCTTATAAAGAATCGTTGCCCGAAAACAAGCAATTTGTTCTTGAGAACAATAAGGAAACTTTGGCGCAAGTATTTACCGACATCCGTTATACCCGCAAAGACAGCGAAGCCATGTCGGAAGCTTTGTGGAAGGCTATGAAAGCGCAAGGCTTCTAAAAAGCAGTCCGGGAGCACTATGCGATTATTATGTACCCGCATGGTGCTCCCGGAACATATTTATCCCTTCCTTAAGTCGGCTTGGATTTCTTCTATTTCGGCGCGAAAGGTCTTGTCTACTTCTTTCAACTCCTCAATTGTTTTGCAGGCATAAAGCACGGTAGAGTGGTGCTTGTTGCCAATGAGTTTCCCTATCTTGGCCATGGAGAGGTCGGTGTAGCTTTTTGCCAGATACATGGCGATTTGCCTGGCCTGTGCCACTTCGCGTTTCCGCGACTTAGAGTATATTGCCGAGGTCTCTAAGTCGAAGTGTTCGCACACTGTGTTGATAATGTCGTCCATCGTGATGGCTTTGGTTTCGGTTTGCGTCACTTTGCGCACAATGCGCTGGGCCAGTTCCAAGTCTACATCCTTATTATATATGGTGGCATGCGCCATGATGGAAATGATGATGCCTTCCAGGTCGCGTACGCTTTCACTTACATTCTCTGCAATGTAGTTCACCACTTCGGGAGGAAATTGCAAGCCGTCGCGGCGGATTTTGTTGAGCAGGATGTTCCTGCGCAATTCCACAGTCGGCTTTTCCAATTCGGCCACCATACCCCATTTGAAGCGTGTGATGAGGCGTTCTTCCATTCCTTGCAGCAGCATGGGCGAGCGGTCGGCGGTAAGTATCAGCTGCTTTCCGTTCTGGTGCAAGTGGTTGAATATGTGGAAAAATGTGTTTTGCGTCTTGGTGGCACCGGCAAATTCCTGGATGTCATCAATAATCAAAACATCTATTTTCTGGTAGAATGATATGAAGTCGTTGAACGTGTTGTTGCGTACGGAGTCGGTGTATTGTACTTGAAACAGGTGAGCCGACACATACAATACCAGCTTTTCCGGGTAGAGCTCCTTTATTTTCGTGCCGATGGCGTTCACCAAGTGGGTCTTGCCTACGCCGGATGCCCCGTAGAAGAACAGCGGATTGAATACCGTCTTGGCCGGATTGAGCGCTACGGCTTCGGCTACGCTGCGCGACAGCTTATTGCTTTCTCCTTCAATAAATGTATCGAAATTGTACTCCCGGTTCAAGTGCGGGTCGATGTCCGCGGGCAGAGGGGCTTGGGGGATTGTCTTGGTTTGTACATTGGCCACGGGCGACGACGTGGTATGCGCCGGAAGGGATACGTTCGCTTCCGGGCTTTTTACCACCAGGATGTCATATATGAGTTGGGTTCCTTCACCGCACACTTTGTATATGACACGACGCAGCAAGTCCACATAATGCTCTTCCAGATATTCATAGAAGAACTGGCTGGGTACTTGAAGCACCAGTGTGTTGTCCGCATATTTTATTGGCCGGATAGGCAAAAACCATGTCTTGTACGCACGCTCAGGGATGTTGTCCTTGATGATTGTAAGACAATGATTCCATAGACCGACATGATTCTGTTCGCTCATAACGGCTATTACTACATTTATTGATTAAGCATAACTTCTACGAATGCAAATTTGCTAATGATATTCGAGAAAAACAAATCCCTTTTTTCTTGCTTTTTTGCGCGGAAGAATAACGGCTTTACTTTCAGCCACTTACTATAATGCACATCGGCAACCTTTTTTAAGAGGTTGCCGATGCTTAATAAGTGGTTGTGAAATAGTGATTTACGTGTTACAAAATGCTTGAGTTCAATAGCAGGCTGAAGGAAGTATAATCCTCTCTTTTTCTTCTGATAAGGGGATTTATTCGTCATTTTACCCCTGACAGATGGAGTAGTTGTTATTTAGACAATTTCTATATAAGCACATTTGCTTACTTGTCTTTCTTGCCGAAAAGGGAAAAATGCACGTAGCGTTTGGGGTGCGATTTCAGGTCTTCCAGCAAGCTTGCCGCGTTGGCCGTAGTGGCGCTCAGATTGTTATACAGTGTCGGGTCATTAAACAGAAGCCCGATGGTATTGTCTTTCCGATTCAGTTTGTCTGTAATCATTTTTACATTTGCCAGCGTAGAGTCCACTTTTTGCATGGCGGCTACGTAGTCTATCTCTTTTAAATCGCCTGAAATAGAGGCAAAGTTGTCTCCTATGACATTCAGCTTCTCAGTCAGTTGCGGAATGTCGTTGTTCATCATTTTCTCCAACTGTCGGCTGGTGCCTGCCATGCTTGCGGTGAGGTCTTGCACATTGTGCAGGGTAGCAGGGATGGACGGGTCGGCCAAAACGGTGTTCAGCGAGGCCAATATGGAGTCCAGCTTCGGCAGCATCCGTTCCAATTGTGGCATCAGGTTGGTCACGTTTTCCATGATGCCATTGTTCAGGTTTCCCGGAATGGTGTCGCCTGTCTGATATCGTTCGCGCGGATTGTTGGCCAGCAGCAGGTTCATCTTCACGCCACCCAGCATTTCGGTGGCCAGCTCGGCCGAACTGCCTTTGGGGATGCGTAGGCTTGGCTCTACGTCTATCTCGGCCACTACGTTGCCCGGGCTTGCATAGTCGTAGTACAGGTTGCGCACGATGCCTACCCTGAAGCCGTCGGCAAATACAGGGCTCGATTTGGTAAGCCCGTTTATGTTCTCGAATTTCACATAAAAGTAGTTGGACGGTTTAAACAAGTGTATTCCCTTCAGGTAGTTGATGCCATACACTAGGATGCAAAGTGCAATGATGCCTGCTATGCCTATTTTGACTTCTTTTGTAAGGTACTTCATGACGGTTCTTATTGATTATGGTTTCTATTCTTATTGATTATCTCCGGTATTCTTATTGATTATTGTGCCTTTTCTTATTGAATGCCTTGATGGCAGCCTTGGCGTCTGTTTTCTTTCCGTTTTTAAATGCCACGATGAAAGCGTCTTTGAACTTTTTGCTAAGGTCTTGCTTGGTGCGCAGCACTTGGTTGTAGTCGGCCGATGCGCCGCATACATATTTATATAGGCCGCCTTCGCGGTAATACTCAGCCTTCACCCCTTTCAGCCGCTTGTCATTCTTGGCTAGGGGGCGTGGCGATGTCAATATCTGCACCTTGAATATCACGCCGCTTTCCGTCCTTTCGGCTGCCGTGCCTTTGGGGGAGGCCGCCGGCCTTTGTTGCGGGGTAGGTGATGCTTGGGGTAGGGTAGTATGGCTACTTCCGTTCCGTTTCAACTCCTGCTCCCGCTTGTAGGAAAGAAAGGCGCGGTAGATACCGTTGGCCAGTGTGGCAGAGCCTTCTTCCGAGTTGAGGTAACGCTCTTCTTCGCGGTTCGATATGAAGCCCAGTTCCACCAGTATGCTGGGCATGGCGCTGGCCTTCAGCACCAGGAAGCCTGCCTGGTGCACCCCGCGGTCCACACGCTTGCACGTGTTCTTAAACTGTTGTTGCACCAGCGATGCCAGGTGCACGCTTTCCTCCATGTATTTGTCTTGCATGAATTCAAAGATGATGTACGATTCTGCCGAGTTGGGATTGAAGCCCGCATACCTTGTCTTGTAGTCGTCTTCGTAGAGGATGACGGAGTTTTCCCGCTTGGCCACTTCCAGGTTGGCTTCCGACTTGGCGAGTCCCAATGTCCATGTCGAGGCACCTCTTACCGAGGCTCCCTTGGCCACCGAGTTGGTGTGTATGGAGATGAACAAGTCTGCCTTGGCATTGTTGGCAATCTCCGCCCTGCGGTTCAGGGGGATGAACACGTCGCGGTCGCGTGTGTACACCACCTTTACGTCCGGGCAGTTTTGGCGTATCTGCTTGCCCAGTTTCAAAGCCACTTTCAGGTTGATGTTTTTCTCTTTGGATATCCGTCCTATGGCACCCGGGTCGTGTCCTCCGTGTCCTGCGTCGATGACGACCACGAAATCTTTGGCCGAGGCGCAGTCAATGCAAAAGGGAGTGGCGAGCAATCCCAGGCAAAGCCAGATGTATAATATGTAGCGTTTATACCGTGTCATACACTATCCGGATGCAAATGTAATGGATTTCCCGCGAAAACCGGCCTCCCTTGGCTCGTTTTCTTTCCTTTCCCGCTCATTTAGAACAGTTTTTTTCTGTTTAGGCATCCTATTTATTAAAAATGACTGTATCTTTGCGCCCCCGATAACAGGATTATTGTGCCTTATGTTGATACGATTTTTAAAAGACTGGACGTTGCCCGTGGCCATGTGTACGGGGGCGGTGGTTTATTTTCTGTTTGCTAAACTTCCTTTTCTGGCCCCGGCCAAGCCTTTTGTCAATGCGTTGGTCGATGTGCTGACCCCGTTGCTCATTTTTGCCCAATTGCTGCTCACCTTCTGTAAGGTGGAGGTGCGCGAGCTGAAGCCTAAGAGCTGGCACGGCTGGCTGCTGCTGTTTCAGGCTGCCACTTGCCTGCTGCTGGCGGCCGTGCTGGTGTACTGCCCCATGGATGAAGTCTATCGCGAAGTGTTCGAGGGAGCTATGGTGTGTCTCATTTGTCCCACGGCCACGGCTGCTGCGGTCATTACGGGCAAGTTGGGCGGCAGTGCTTCGAGCCTCACCACCTACACGTTGCTTTCCAACCTTTTGGCGGCGGCTGCCGTGCCCTTGGTGTTTCCATGGGTGGAGCCTCATGCCGATGCCCCTTTCGTTGCGGCTTTCTTGAAGATTCTGGGAAAAGTATTTCCTTTGTTGTTGTGTCCCTTCTTTCTGGCATTGCTCTTGCGCGCTTTTATGCCTCGCGTGCATCGCTGGCTGCTGGAGTTCCATGGTGCGGCATTCTACCTTTGGGGCGTGGCGCTTGCCATAGTGTCGGGGCAAACCATCCGCTCGTTGGCCAATAGCACGGCGCCCGCCTATGTGGAGTGGCTGATAGCGCTGGGGGGGCTACTAGCCTGCTGTTTGCAGTTTTACCTGGGCAAACGTATTGGCGGGCATTATGGCGAGCGCATCAGTGGCGGCCAGGCCTTGGGGCAGAAAAACACAGTGCTTGCCATCTGGATGGCCTACACCTATCTTAATCCCTTGGCTTCGGTAGGCCCGGGCTCGTATGTGCTGTGGCAAAACGTCATCAACTCGTGGCAGTTGTGGAAAAAGCGCAGGCGTGACGCCTTGGGCCTGTAGGCCACAAAAAACACTCCGGCAAGTCGTGCATAGAGCTTGCCGGAGTGCATGGTTTATGTCAACTAAGCGTCTGCTTACTTCTTGAAGTAGCGGTTGTACAGGCCTTCAAAGCCTTTGCCGTGGCGTGCTTCATCCTTAGCCATTTCGTGAACAGTGTCGTGAATGGCATCCAGGTTCAAAGCCTTGGCACGGGTAGCAATGCGCTTCTTGTCTTCGCAAGCGCCGCTTTCAGCGTTCATGCGCTTCTCCAAGTTGGTCTTGGTGTCCCATACGCAGTCGCCCAGCAGCTCTGCAAATTTTGCAGCATGCTCAGCCTCTTCCCACGCATAGCGCTTGAAGGCTTCGGCTACTTCCGGATAGCCTTCGCGGTCGGCCTGGCGGCTCATGGCGAGGTACATACCTACCTCGGTGCATTCGCCCATGAAGTGGTTGTTCAGGTCCTTAATCATTTCTTCGTCGCAACCTTTGGCTACGCCGATAACGTGCTCGTCGGCAAATACCAACGGGCCGCCTTCCTGAGCTTCTTCTACTTCTACAAACTTGCTGGCCGGAGCCTTGCACAAGGGGCACTTTTCAGGAGCTGCGTCTCCTTCGTATACGTAACCGCAGACAGTACATCTAAACTTTTTCATTGTCGTTTCTCCTTTAAAAAAATGAGTTAGTTAATCGGGTTATTTGTCACTTTCTTTGTCTTTACATTCTTTGCATATTCCCTTATAGTAGTAATGCACCTCCTGCACGTCGTGGCCTTCTATGGCCGCACTTCGCCTGTTCAGCGCTTTGTGGCTGCACATCACGTCGTACACCCTGCCGCAGCGCTTGCACAAGAAGTGCGCATGGGGTTCGGTGTAAGCATCGTAGCAAGTGTTCTTTTCATCAATCGTCAGCGTCAGCACGGCTCCATGCTCTGCCAGTAGCTTCAAGGTGTTGTACACCGTTGTTTTCGACAATGTAGGGATGGAGGGCGCCAGCGCCGTGTATATTTCATCCACCGTAGGGTGGTTGCGGTGCTCCATCAGGTAGTCCATGATGGAAATCCTTTGCACCGAAGGGCGGATGTTGTGTTCAATCAATGTGTTTACTACGTCTCTGCTCATCACTGAATTAAAAATTGTAATCATTACATATTTAATTCTGTTGCAAAGATAGCCCTTTCTTTTGGAATAGCAAATAATTCGGCAATTATTTTGCATAAAAAAGGTATAAAAAAAGCCTGTTTGAATTTTCCCGTCTGTTTCATACCGTCAAAATATTCCCTTAGTTAGGGAATAATTTCCTCTTAGTTAGGGAAGAATTATTTCTTAGTTAGGGAAAAATGCTGCTTAGTGGCATTTGCTGAATATACCTATATGTCCTTACTATGTTTAAGTCCGTTTCTTGACAAGGCCGGAAAACAGGCGTCCCGCCCTCCTCCTGGCGTGGAGAGGGGCGGGACGGGATGGGATGGATGGGGAATGAACAAGACTATAAGAATCCGCATTCTTTCAATAAAGCTTTGATTTCCGCATCAGTAATATTACTACGCTCGGCTTTGTCGTATAGGTAGAGAAAATTTATCTCACTTATACTGATGTCTACTACGACAGTGAAAGTGATGACTCTTGCACCTCCGCTCTTACCTCTGCCTTTTGAGGCAATACGCATGCGGATTTTACGCAATCCACCTCCAAGGTTAGTGCCCACAGTGGTAGGATTGGCGAGAATTTCTTCACGCAAGTTCTTTACATCCTGTTCCAAAGAAGGGTAGCGCTTGAATAATCGTTTGAATTCCCTTTTAAATGTTGCGGCGATTTTTGTCTTATACTGCATCATCTTCCAATTCTTTGATAAAGTCTTCAAACGATTGTGTTCTCCCTGCCTTCAAGTCCTCTAATCCAGACTTGATGCCTGCCAAGATCTCTTCCTTACCGATATACTCGGTTTCTTCTTCTTTCCGCGCCTCCTCTATCAGTTTCTCCGCTAACCACCTTTTGTTGTTTGCGCTGAGCGAAAGCCCATTGATAAAGGATAAAAGTCCTTCTAATGAAATCGTTGCCTTCATACGGTTGTTCCTCCTTATTGATTGATAATCTGTTGCAAAAGTAATGAATTAATCGGAATAATCCTCCTTCTTTCGTCCCGTTTTGTTTCCCGGCCTTGTTAAAAAGTGAGCAAGCCAGGCGCTTTAGCCCAGCGGATATCTTAGCTTGAGGAGGTGTGTCAAAACACAAATTTAGTGCGGATTTTTAGTGGCTTATTCTTAATCTATTCCTATTCTAATATTGTTTTTTCGCATAAAATTCGATGTAAGAATAGGAATAAATTAGAAATAAGCTACTTATGAGCTTTTCTCAAAGAGTAAGGTAATGACTTGGCAACGGTCGCAAATTCTGTGATATGCGGTGTATTTCTGTCAAACAACTCTTATTGGATGCAAATGTACACAAATAAAGCAGATGAAAAGAAGAATATAGCATTTTTTTCATGGCTTTGTGGCTATGCGGAAAGCAGACGGTCTTTTGATGAAATAGAACATCGCCACCACTCAATGAGGTTGGCGATGTCGCAGAAGGTAAGTAGGATTGGAAAATCAAAAACGGACAAGGAATAGGACTATAATACTCTACTTAAGGCTTTCTGTAGAGAGAATATAAGATATCACAACCGTTTTCACATTGGCTTCTGGGTACTTGGTTTTATAATACTCTGTCAAGTCTTTATAAAGATAAACGGTGTTCCGGGCATGGCTAATGCTTTTAGTCTTAGTCTCATAGCCCATAAATACATCAAATGAAAGATTATCAATGGGGTTTTCTACTGCATCTAAAAAAATCCATTCTCCATAACCGACTATTTGTGCATCTGGGGGAAGTATTTCATAAGACTCTGGCATTTCTTCCGGTGCTTTACTTTTGGTCTGTATGATATACGGACCAAGCACTTTATTGTCATCTTGTAAGGCTATCCATTTAAGGAAATTATCTTCACCACGATAAAGCATGTCGTGATAATCCAACGGAATAAGAGAGTTGTCTTTCAAATCCTGTTCAATGAGTTCTTTATTATCCGCTTCTACCGCATATCTGTATTGTGGTAGTGGAATATTGTCGTAATATGCTTTTGGAATAAGATGTAATGGCAAGTTTTCCGAGTCTTTTTTATCTTTGGATATTACTTCAAGCAACTCACGCTCTGTCCATGCAGGAGTTCCCATACTATAATCCAAATAGCTGGTTTCGCCGATTTTTATCTGGTATTCATACCCTTTCTCTAATTCAAACCCGGCAATGGATCCACAGGCACTCCATTCATCAGACTGCTCCTTTTTTACAGCATAAACTTCTGACAAGTAATTAAATCCGTCAGACCAAAGGACACCCGGTATTTTGTTCGATGCCACAGTCAGCACATACTCTTTGTAGTCTGTTACTTTTCTACCCTCGTTCTCGTCATCATTACACCCGACAACGGCAAAAGAGCAAAGGAAAGCCAATAGAATTCCTAATAATTTGGTTGTGTTCATAATTTTCCGATTAATTATAAGTTCATAAGTTCAACTTTCTTTGTGAAAGAAAACGTAAGCCAACTATGCAAACTTAAGGTAAGCATAACGCTTCTTCTTTTTCTCGTATGTCATGGAAAGAGTTGCCTCTATCCGATTACAAAGATAGAGGATTTTTATGATAATCACCTATCTTTTAATGCTTTTGTTTGCTTTTGAAATGGATTTTTAGGGGATATTCTACATTTTCAACCCTTTATCCTGTCTTGTTGGTGCAATCCCCAAACCGTTTCTCCATTCATTCGCTTTCTGTCTGAACCATTGCACAAGCGGAATGTCATTCACGCATATGTGGTAGTGCCCTTTCCTGTTCTTGTCCTCCTCAAACCACATGAGGGAAATAACGCTGTATCCTGTCCATATACTCATTGAACTTGGTGCGTTCTTCTTTATGTTCTTGCTCCATTGTTTTGATATGCCGTACCAATTCTTCGTTCTGACTTTCAAGGGCGGAGATGCGTTGCTGCAATTCCTCCCTTTCCGCTTTCAACTTATTGCTGCCCAAAAGAGAACCGACCTTTGCCACGAGTGCCGCTTTCGCCTCGGTCTTGGCGGCTTCCA
>CASELH010000050.1 GCA_949288715.1 uncultured Bacteroides sp.
CATTCTGAACATTGTTCTCCCCCGAGAACGGGGGAGGCAAGAGGGGGTGTGAAGAATCTCCTATTATGTGAGAGATGCTTCACTTACGTTCAGCATGACAAAAGAAAAAAATCTGCGTTCATCTGCGCCCGTCTGCGTCATCTGCGTGCCAACAAATGCACAGCGCAGCCCGACAAAGTATCATTTATAAACAAGCGCCCCTCTTGTTCAAATCATCTATTCTATTGTACAACTGAAAAATAACATTTATCTTTGTATTGCATCAACAGAAAACGAGTTGCGATATGAAGCCCTTTGAACGAAGAAAATACCCTTACGGCATCCAAGTATTCTCCACCATCCGCCGGGAAAACTACCTCTATGTCGACAAGACGGAATACGTCTACCGCATGACGCACGCCGACAACAAGTACATGTTTCTGAATCGTCCGCGCCGCTTCGGCAAGTCACTGCTTACCGATACTTTGCAATGTTACTTCGAAGGGAAAAAGGAACTCTTCACGGGGCTTGCCATCGAAAAGCTGGAAACGGAATGGACTGACTACCCCGTGCTGCACTTCGACATGAGTTTGGGGAAACACATGGACAAGGATGCCTGACCCGGTATCTGCACCACCTTCTTCAAAGAAATGAGGAAAATCTGGGAATCGTCCCGCAAAACACAACAGATACCAATATCCGCCTCACGGACTTGATAACCAATGCGTATGCAAAATACAACCGTGAAGTCGTCGTGCTGATTGACGAGTACGACGCACCGCTATTGGACGTGATGCACGAAGAAGAAGACCTGCCCCAGCTGCGCAACGTAATGCGCAACTTCTACAGTCCGCTCAAGGCGTGCGGGAAGTACCTGCGCTACGTCTTCCTGACGGGTATCACCAAGTTTTCGCAACTCAGCATCTTCAGCGAACTGAACAACATCGAGAACATCAGCATGGACACCAACTATGCCGCCATCTGCGGAATTACGGAAGAAGAAATGCGTTCGCAGATGGATGCGGACATCGAACTGTTTGCCAAGCAGTTGAAGACTGACAAGGAAGATGCCTTGCAGCAATTGAAATCCTACTACGACGGCTATCATTTCGCTTGGCCGTCGCCCGATGTCTATAACCCATTCAGCTTGATGGCGGCGTTGAGCAAGGGGAAAATAGAATCATTCTGGTTTGGCAGCGGCACGCCGACTTACTTGATAGAGATGCTGAACAAATACCAGGTCATTCCGCAGGAGATAAGCGGACGGAAATGTGCGGCGGACATCACGCCGTTGTTCTATCAAAGCGGCTACCTGACCATTAAAAACTATTCAGCTTTCTCCGGCTTGTACCAACTGGAGATTCCTAACAAGGAAGTGCGCATCGGACTAATGAGAAGCCTGCTGCCCAACTACGTACGCCGTCCTGCCGAACTGAACACACTGGTAGGCGAAATGGCGGAATGCATCCACTTCGATGACATGGACGGTGCTTTGCGCCTTATGCAGACCGTACTCTCCACCGTGCCCTATTGCGAGAACACCCGCTACGAGGGGCACTACCAACAGATGCTTTACCTCATCTTTACGCTTTTGGGAAACTATACGGACGTAGAGGTACGAACTCCGCAAGGTCGTGTGGACGTGGTGATGCGTACACACACTACCTTATATATAATAGAATTGAAGATAGACAAAAGTGCCGAAGAAGCCCTTCGTCAAATCGACTTGAAGCAGTATCCCGAACGCTTCGCCCTCTGCGGCCTCCCGGTGGTCAAGGTGGGGATAAACTTCGACAGCGAGAAGCATACGCTGACGGACTGGGAGATTAAGAAGGAAAATTGACACGTGCTGCTTATTCTGATGCTTTCTTTTAGGCGCGAATTACGCGGAATAACGCGGATTCAATAAATATCTAATCCGTGAAATCCGCGCAATCCGCGCCTACTAATTATGATATTCTATAACCTCGCATTCCCCCTTTCTCACAGCCCCAGCCTCGCCGAAATCTCCAGCATGCGGCGGATGGGGCGCACGGCGCGCTCGGCTATGGCAGGGTCGACCTGCACTTCGGGCGACTCGGTGCGGAGGCAGTCGTAAAGCTTTTCGAGGGTATTGAGGCGCATGTCTTGGCACTCGTTGCACGCGCCGCAGGCTGCGCCCACGGGCGGGGCGGGGATGAAGGTGGTGGTCGGGCAGCGTTTGCGCATCTCGTGCAGGATGCCTGCCTCGGTGACCACGATGTACGTCCGCTCGGGGTGGGCCACGGCTTGCTTCAGCAGGGCGGCGGTAGAGCCTATCACGTCGGCCTGGGCGAGCACGGCTTCGGGGCACTCGGGGTGGGCCAGGGTGACGGCATCGGGGTGCAGGCGTTTCAGCTGGGCCAGCTGTTCGGCCGAGAAGCGCTCGTGCACGTGGCAGGCGCCGTCCCACACCAGCATGTGGCGGCCCGTGACGGCGTTGATGTAGCGGCCCAGGTTGCGGTCGGGGCCGAAGATTATCTTTTCATCCTTGGGGAAGCTTTCCACTATCTGGCGGGCGTTGGTCGAGGTTACTACCACGTCGGTCAGCGCCTTGACGGCTGCCGTGGTGTTGACGTAGGAGATGACCGTGTGCCCCGGATGCTCGCGGATGAACTGCTCGAAGCGGTCGGCCGGACAGCTGTCGGCCAGCGAGCAGCCGGCTTTCAGGTCGGGCACCAGCACTTTCTTGTCGGGGCAGAGTATCTTGGCGGTCTCGCCCATGAAGTGCACGCCACACATCACGATAATCTTTGCCTCGGTCTTGGCTGCCCATTGGGCCAGGGCGAGGCTGTCGCCCACAAAGTCGGCCATGTCTTGTATCTCGCCGCGCTGGTAGTAGTGGCCCAGAACGACGGCGTTTTTCTCTCGCTTCAGCCGGGCGATGGCTTGTGTCAGGTTCTCCATAATCAGTCAGTCTTTTTTAGGGTTTCACAATCTTTGGCGGGGTAGGGGGCTTTGCAAAAGGAAGTCGTCCACACTATCCGCACAATTCATTATATACTTTTTATTTCTCTTCTTGAAAGAAAAATCCTATGGTGATGATGATGGGCTGTTAGTATGGTGCAAAGAAAAACGGCGGTTTGCTTGCACAGTAAGTTATTAAGGCAAGGGCCGACGGTTGTCCACAGGTTATCCGCAGCCCCGGTCCGGGGGATACGGACTGAGGATAAGGGCGTTGCAGGCCTTCTTTGTGCACGTATTAACAGGCTGTTCATAACGTGCAAAGTTAGTAACTTTTGCTGTGAATAGCGTGCGGATTGGAGGAAAAACATGCGGATGTTTGCCATAAAAACTCGTGGCTTGTTTATTTGGAAGGTTCATTCTTGTGGCGGTATGGACGGAGTTTTGAGAAATGCAAGGCGTTTCTTTCCTTTTCTTTTCACGGGTTATTGACAGGTTTTCCACAGCTTTTGGCAGGGATATGCACGGAAAGGAGTAACTTTGCAGACGTTATTCTTAGTGTTTAGCGGTTAGTGTTTAGTGATTAATCGCTAATCACTAAACACTAATCACTGATACAACATGCGCAAACTAAGTATTACCGAACTGCACCGCATCAGCGCGGAGGAGTTCAAGCAGGCCCGGAAGCTGCCCCTGGTGGTGGTGCTCGACAATGTGCGTAGCCTGCACAACATAGGCTCGGTGTTTCGCACGGCGGATGCTTTCCGCATAGAGTGCATCTACCTGTGCGGCATCACCGCCTGTCCGCCCCATCCGGAGATGCACAAGACGGCATTGGGGGCAGAATTCACCGTCAGTTGGCAATATGTGGAAAACACCGTGCAGGCTGTGGATAACCTCCGTGCCCAGGGCTACGTGGTCTACTCCGTAGAGCAGGTAGAAGGCAGCACCATGCTCGATGAGTTGACGCTCGACCCCGCCCGCAAGTATGCCGTGGTGCTGGGCAACGAGGTGAAGGGCGTGCAGCAGGAGGTGGTGGACCACAGCGACGGCTGCATCGAGATTCCGCAATATGGCACCAAGCACTCGCTCAACGTGTCGGTCACGGCCGGCATCGTGATGTGGGATTTGTTCAAGCTGCTGCGTTGACGGGGTTGCCGCTGCCCTTATAAAGCTGCCTTCCTGGCGTAGTATCGCTACCGACCGGGCGATACTACGCCACCGTGGTAGCGTTGGTAGGCTGGGGGAGGGGTTGTGTGTGTTGAAATGCAGAGCAATTATCATTTTGTTATTCTGAGCGCAAGCGAAGAATCTTCCAAATGCATAAATAAGTGGGAGATCCTTCACTGCGTTCAGGATGACAGAGCAAAACGATAGTCAAAACTTATTTTGACACACTCCCAAGCCTTCATTTTCGGGTGAAACATAGCGGTATTTATCGGAAAATGATTATCTTTGCGGAGACAGCTTCAAAGAAATCTGCATAATGGAAACTACTCAAGTCTTTTTAGATAAACATTTGGCAGATATAGCCCGTTTGTATGCCGAACAACGGGGGTCCAACCTGACGGAACTGATAGAAAGTTATCTGCTGCAGCTGACCCAGAAGAAGAAAACCGACCGGGCAGAGGTGCCCGACGTCGTGTTGAGTCTTTTGGGTGCAGGGGAACCTGTGGAAGAAGACGACCTGAATGGGCGCAAAGCCTACTACGAACACTTAAAGGAAAAATACAAATGAGCAAGGTCTTTGTAGATACCAATGTGGTAATCGACCTGTTGGATAAGCGTATGCCTTTTTGTGACGATGCAGTGGCATTGTTCACATTGTCTTATCATAAAAAAGTACGCTTTATATTTCGGCTCTTACTTATGCCACAGCGTCTTACCTGTTGCGTAAGCATGGGAAAGCGGAACTGAAACTGCTGTTGGAAAACCTGCGTCGGCTATCGAAGGTGACAACGACAAGCGAAAAAGAGGTAGACAATGCGCTTGCTTCTTCTTTCGATGATTACGAAGACGCTTTGCAGTATTATTCAGCCTTAAGCAAGCATGTAGATGTCATTGTGACACGGAATAAAAAAGACTTCATTCATTCCCGAATACCGGTATTGACTCCCGGTGAGTTTCTACTCTCCCATCATGGCGCTGCTGTTGAAACTTTGGGTAGGATATAGCATTATCTTCCCTGGGTTGAAGCGAGTTATTTTCAGGTGAAAAACGAGGGCATCCAGCAGAAAATGATTATCTTTGCGGAGACAGAACATCGTCCGAAGAAAATGAAAAAGGAAAGACAAACGCCGGAGACTGCCTACCAACGGATGTTGCAGCGGATTAAGCAGAACGTGCATGAAGTAGAGCCGGAAGCCGAAGTGTGGCTGTATGGCTCGCGTGCGCGCCGCGATGCCCGTGCCGACTCGGATTGGGACGTGCTGGTGTTGTCTTCGAAAGCCAGCCTTACTTTCCGTGAAGAAGAAGCCTTTATGGATCATATCTGCGACTTAATGGTGGAGACAGGACAAGCCATCCAGCTGTTTGCTTACGGCAAGCAAGATTGGCATGAACATCACTCCATAACTCCTTTTTACCGGAATGTACAATCTGATGCCATACTATTATGAAAGAAGAATCTGAAAACATGACGGCCTATATCCGTTACAGACTGGAAAGCAATTCATCGACAAGATAGCTTCGCTCATCGTCATGAACTGAATGGGGAAGAAGGCGGCTCTTGTGTTTTTATTTTGCCCTCTCAAATAATTACTGTATATTTGTTGCATAAAAATAATACGTGTTTTTATGAAGAAGGCAGTACGCGGTTGGGTCAGCATCTTTGTGGGATGTATCATTCTGGCATCGGGTTTTGTGTATTTCATCAATCCTTACGGCATTGTGCCGGGGGGCGTGTATGGGGCGAGCATTGTGCTGCAAAGCCTGTTCCCCTCCATACAGGTAGGCACCTTCGGCTACATGTTCGATATTCCCTTGCTCATCCTCTCCGTGCTGCTGCTGGGCGCCAAGCTGGGCACGCGCACCATTGCCGCCGCGCTGACCACGCCGCTGCTGATGAACGTCATGTCGCGTCTGTCCTATCCCTCGCAGGAAGCCCTCGAGGCGCTGGACCCCGCGCAGCTGCTGGGCGGCAGCCTTGATATGAGCGACGACCTGATGCTCACCACCCTGGTGGGCGCCGTGCTGATAGGCCTGGGCAGCGGCATCGTGGTGCGCAACCAGGCCACCACGGGCGGCAGCGACATCGTAGCCATGCTGCTGCAGAAGTATGCGCACATCCGCTTTTCGCGCGCCATACTGATGGTGGACGCCACGGTAGTGTGCTTCGGACTGGTAGTGATAGGTTTCGGCGTGGGCAGCACCGGGGACGGGGCAGCGCAACCCTCGTGGCACCTGTCGCTTTATTCGCTGATAGCCATTTTCGTGGTGTCGAGGGTGATAGCCTACGTCATCAACGGGGCGAAGAACGACAAGTTGCTCTTCGTCATCAGCGACCTGGAGTTGGAGGAGCTGCGCAAATACATTCTGGAGGACCTGGACCGCACGGCCACCTGCATCAAGAGCAGCGGCCTCTACACGGGGAAGAACAAAGAGATGCTTTTCCTCGTGGTGAGCTACAAGGAAGTGGCGGGGTTGAAGCTGAAGATAAAGGAGGCCGACCCTAATGCCTTCGTTGTGGTGACCGATGCCTACGACACCTTTGGCGCAGGGTGGAAGGAGCTGCCTTCGCGGGGAGACGTGCAGCCGGAGTGAAAATTAGCGGTTAGCGGGGTAGTGATGAGTGATTAGCAACTGATAATAAACAGCATAAGTATTACACGCATTACACTGCATTAATCACTCATCACTATCCCGCTAACCGCTTCTTATAACTGTCCGTTCTGCACCATCAGCACCACGCGCTCCGTCAGCGCGTCTTTTCCGGTGGGGTCATACTCCTTTTTCAGGCTGGCGCCAAACAGGGCGGCAAAGGCCTGGTAGAAGCCCGCGCGGAAGGGACCCAAGAAAGCCTTCACCAGTTCGTAGCCCGTGGAGTTGGTCTGGCGGTCTACCAGCTTTATCAGTAGTTTGCCTTGCGCGAAGGTAAGTTTTTTCATGCGCGGGGTGTATTGTTCCTTTATGCTTTTTTCTACCAGCTTCAGGTGGCGCTGGCGCGACTCCTCGTCGGGCAGGGTCATGAGGTATTCGTAGGTTTCGATGATGGCGCGGTTCACCTCGTTGGCTATGGGCAGCACCTTCTTCACGTCGCGCACCAGCTTGGCATATTGGCGCATCTGGCGCTTGTTCTTGAACTTCAGGGGTTTGAAGATGTACACCGTGGGCAGGCGTACGAAGGGTATGGTGTCTCCCTCATATACGGTGACGGGCATCAGGTGCACCTTTTTGCTTTGTGCATGCTGCGCCTGCTGTGCCACGCACCGGGGCAGGCCGGCCAGCAAGAGGCATATTGCGATGGTTATGATGGTGAAAACCCGTTTGCGCATGACAGGAATAATGGTTATTTGTCGGCAAAAATACGCAATTGGTCGATAAACACCGTGTTTGAAAGCACTTGTTAACTTTCTGTTATAAAAAGGAAAGGATTATTTAGAATGAATTTTTTATCTTTGCCAAATACTTTTACCGTTGGTGTAGTATGACTGCCGGGCGGGCGTTTCAACCCCTCCGGGCGAGCGTTTCAACCCTACCGCGCTGGCGTTGGAACGCTACGAAGGCCGCCTTCCGTGCATTGGAAAGTAGTACATAGAGGTATCATTATTAATACATTAGGAGAAATGAAGAAACTGTTTTTATCATTGGCATTGTCCCTGCTGGCAGTGGGGATGGTACAAGCACAAAATCCGCAGGTGAAGACCGCCGACGGCATTTTGGAAGGTGTAGACGAATCGGGTGTGAAGGTGTTCAAAGGCGTGCCCTTTGCCGCACCTCCCGTGGGCGACCTCCGCTGGAAGGCTCCCCAGCCCGTACAGAAGTGGGACGGCGTGCGCCAGGCCAAGGAGTTCGGCCCTAATCCCATGCAGCAAGCCGTGTTTGGCGACATGAACTTCGGCACCAAGGAGTTCAGCGAAGACTGCCTGTACCTCAACATCTGGACACCGGCCAAGACGATGACGGAGAAGCTGCCCGTGCTCATCTACTTCAACGGCGGCGGCCTGATGGCCGGTAGCGGCAGCGAGCCGCGCTACGCCGGGTGGTCCATGGCACGTAAGGGCATCGTTTCTATCACGGCAAACTACCGCGAGGGCATCTTTGGCTTCTTTGCCCATCCGGAGCTCTCCAAGGAGACCAGCTACAAGGGTTCGGGCAACTACGGATTCATGGACCAGGTGGCAGCCATCACGTGGGTGAAGAACAACATTGCAGCCTTTGGCGGCGACCCGGAGCGCATCACCATCGTGGGCGAGTCGGCAGGCTCCATCTCGGTCAGCGTGCTCATGGCATCGCCCTTGTGCAAGGGGCTGTTTGCCCAGGCCATGGGCTCCAGCGGCGCAGTGGTAGGTTTCAGCAAGATTCCCACGCTGAAGGAGGCCGAAGAGGCCGGCGTGAAGAAGGCCGAGCAGATAGGTTGCAAGTCCGTGGCAGAACTCCGCGCCATGCCTGCTGAAGAGCTGATGGAGAAGTCGGCCGTCAACAGCATGCCTGCCGTGCACATCGACGGATACGTGTTGCCCGAGCAGCCGGCCGACATCTACGCCCAGGGCAAGCAGGCCCAAGTGCCCCTGCTGGTAGGCGGTAACTCGTGCGAAATGGTACCTATGGCCATCCTGGCCGGAAAGCCCGCCACCATTGAGAACCTGAAGGCAGGCGCCCGCGCCACCTTTGGCGACAACGTGGACAAGGTGTTCGAGATGTATGGCCTCACCACCGATGCCGACGTGATGAGCCAGAAAGGCGTCGACCTGGCTTCTGACCTCTTCCTGGCCTACAGCACCTGGAAGTGGGGACACATGCATAAGCTCACCGGCAACAGCCCCGTGTACCGTTACTACTACTCGCACCCGCGGCCGGACATGATTGACAAGACCAAGGTGGCCGGACTGGCAGGCGGCGTGCAGGAGAAGAAGGAAGGCCAGCCCGAAGCGCCCAAAATCGGCGGTGCCGTACACTCGGCCGACATTGAGTACGCCATGGGCACACTGTCCACCAACCTGGTGTTCGACTGGCAGCCGGAAGACTACTGGGTATCCGACATCTTCCAGAACTACTACGTCAACTTCGTGAAGACGGGCAATCCCAACGGACTCGGTCTGCCGGAGTGGACGCCTACCAACGGCCAAGCCGTAGCCCCCGTGATGCACATCGACGTAAATACCTTCCAGAAGGCCGACAAGCAGATGGAGGACCGCTACGAGTACATCGACTCCCTGTTCTGGTAAACGAGATTAGTGATTAGCGGGTTAATGATTAGTGATTAATGTGCTGTAGTAAGATTACTCATCACTAACCCGCTAATCACTCATCACTAACCCGCTAATCACTCATCACTCATCCGCTAATCACTAACAAAAAAATACCACATCCTAATGAAAAACCACCTATATAGAAAACCAATATTGGCAGGTATGTGCCTCTTGGCGGTATCTGCGTCTTTGCCCATGCAGGCGGACGACGGCAAGAACTTCGTCACCATCACCCAGGAGGGCGGCAAGACGTTGGGCTACTCGCCGGCGTCGGGCGTACAGATTCTCACCGTGGACGGGCTGAAGTTCAAAGACCTCAACCGCAACGGCAAGCTCGACAAGTATGAAGACTGGCGCCTGCCCGCCAAGGAGCGCGCACAAGACCTGGCTTCGCAACTCAGCATTGAGGAGATTGCCGGACTGATGCTGTACAGCGCCCACCAGGCCATCCCCGGTGCCAGTGCAGGCTTCGGGGCGGCTACCTATGGCGGAAAGACCTTGGCCGAAAGCGGTGCGCGGCCTTCAGACATCAGCGACCAGCAGCGCAAGTTCCTGGTGGAGGACAACCTGCGCCATGTGCTCATCACCAGCGTGCAGTCGCCCCGCGTGGCTGCCGAGTGGAACAACAATGTGCAGGCCCTGTGCGAGAGCATAGGCCACGGCATCCCCGCCAACAACAGTTCCGACCCGCGCCACGGCACCACGGCCAACACCGAGTACAACGCCGGGGCAGGCGGGCAAATATCCCTGTGGCCCGGCCAGTTGGGTCTGGCTGCCACGTTCGACCCCGCCCTGGTGCAGCGTTTTGGCGACATTGCCTCGCACGAGTATCGCGCCCTGGGCATCGCCACCGCCCTATCCCCGCAGATTGACCTGGCCACCGAGCCCCGCTGGAGCCGCGTGAACGGCACCTTCGGCGAAGACCCGGACCTGGCCACTGACATGGCACGCGCCTATTGCGACGGCTTCCAGTCTAGCGAGGACAATGGCGGAGGCTGGGGCATGTACAGCGTGAACGCCATGATTAAGCACTGGCCCGGAGGCGGCCCCGAAGAGGGTGGGCGCGACGGCCACTTCGACTATGGCAAGTATGCCGTCTATCCTGGCAACAACTTCGAGGGCCTGCTGCGCCCCTTTACCGAGGGCGCCTTCAAGCTTGCGGGCGGCACAGGGATGGCAGCCAGCGTGATGCCCTACTACACCATCTCCTACGGCCAGAACGGCGGCACAGGCAGCAACCGTGGCAACAGCTACAACCGCTACCTCATCACCGACCTGCTGCGCCAGAAGTATGGCTTTGACGGCGTGGTGTGCACCGACTGGATGATTACGGCCGACGTGAGCGGCGTATCCAAGTTCGAGGGCAAATGCTGGGGCGCCGAAAACCTCAGCGTGGAGCAGCGCCACTACGAGATACTGAAGGCCGGCGTCGACCAGTTTGGCGGGAACAACGACAAGGAGCCCGTCATCATGGCCTACCGGATGTGGAAAGACGAGTTTGGCACCCAGTCCGCCCGCCGGCGCTTTGAGCAATCGGCCGTGCGCCTGCTGGTCAACATCTTCCGCACAGGCCTCTTCGAGAATCCCTACCTCGACCCTGCCGAGAGCGAGAAAATCGTGGGCAAGCCCGAATACATGAAGGCCGGCTACGACGCCCAACTGAAGAGCATCGTCATGCTGAAGAACAAGGGCGGCATTCTGCCCCTGAAGGGCCGCAAACTGAAGGCCTACATGCCCAAGCGCTTCGTAAAGGGCGTGCCCAACTGGTGGGGCATCAAGGCCGAGGACAAGACCGAATATCCCGTCAACCCCGCCGTGGTGGAGAAGTATTTCGACCTGACGGACAATCCCGCCGAGGCCGACTTTGCCCTGGTGTTCATCGAAAGCCCCAACGGAGGCACCGGCTACAGTGACGACGACGTGGCGGCAGGCGGCAACGGCTATGTGCCCATCTCCCTGCAATACGGCCCCTACACGGCCACCACGGCACGCGCCGTGAGTCTGGCCGGCGGCGACACGTTTGAGGACTTTGACAACCGCACGTATCGGGGCAAGTCGTTTACCGCCTACAACACCACCGACGCCCAGCTGGTGGCCGACACCCGCCGGGCCATCGGCAACAAGCCCCTCATCCTCTCCGTGAAGTGCACCAAGCCCTGCGTGCTGGCCGAGGTGGAGCCGTATGCCGACGCTATTGTCATCGACTTTGAGACGCAGGCACAGGCCGTGCTCGACATCGTGAAGGGCAAGGCCGAGCCCAGCGGACTGCTGCCCATGCAGTTTCCCAAGGATATGCTCACCGTGGAGGCGCAGCAGGAAGACGTGCCCCGCGACATGCAGCCCTACGTGGACAGCGAGGGTAATGCCTACGACTTTGCCTTCGGGCTGAATTGGGACGGCGTCATCCGCGACGCGCGCGTGCAGCGGTACAAGTGACGCATTACCCTAAACCCCTATAGATAAAGCCGGCCGGACAGAGCACCGATTGCTCCCGGCCGGCTTTATTTGCAAACCTACCCGGCACCTGCCTTGTCCGTTCTTTTTTCGGTCCATAGGGCCGAAGCCGGACCGAAGGAGTACCGAATGGGGTACGACTCGGGTACGACTGAGGTCTGGGCCGGAGTTGTAAAGATAGCGTACTCCGTGGCAAGCCTTCAGCCGGGGCGAGAAATCGGGGGGAACAGGCGGTTTTCCGGCGGGAAAACCGTATCTTTGCAAAAGTCAAACTGGTAAACGGAAAAAATGTATGAGATATCTTAGTCCGAAAGCCGACCTTACTTTCAAGAAAGTATTCGGCGAACATCCCGACCTGGTCATCAGTTTCCTCAACGCCATGCTGCCCTTCCATGGGGCCGACGAGGAGATAACGTGGGTGGAATACCTCAACCCCGAGCTTGTGCCCCACACTCCCCTGCACAAGGACAGCATCGTCGACGTGCGCTGCCGCGACAGGGTGGGCCGGCAGTTCATCGTGGAGATGCAGATGATGTGGACCTCGGCCTACAAGCAGCGCGTGCTGTTCAACGCCTCCAAAGCCTACGTCAGCCAGCTGGAGAAGGGGGGCGACTACGAACTGCTGCAGCCGGTGTACTCGCTGAACCTCGTGAACGACACCTTCTCGGACAGCGAAGGCTACTACCACGACTACGAGATTGTGGAGCGGGCAGACACGAAGGAGGTCATCGAGGGCTTGCGCTTCATCTTCATCGAGCTGCCCAAGTTCAGCCCCAAGACGTACAACGACAAGAAGATGCAAGTGCTGTGGCTGCGCTACCTGACGGAGATAGACGAGAAAACGCGCGAGGTGCCCGAGGAGCTGATGGAGAACCCGGAAATCAGCAAGGCCGTCACGCAGCTGGAAGAATCGGCCTTCACCGAAGCCCAGCTTCTTGGCTACGACAAGTTTTGGGACATAGTGAGCACCATGAAGATGCAAATCAGCAGCTCGCAGCGCGAGGCACGCGAAAAGGCCCTTGCCGAAGGCCGTGCAGAGGGCCGTGCAGAGGGTCGTGCTGAGGGTTTTGTAGAAGGCAAAGAAGCAGGTATTGCCGAAGGCAAGGAGGCAGGCCGTAAAGAGTCGATGGTAGAGATGGCTTTGGCCTTGAAGCGGCGCCATGTGCCCATGGACATCATTATGGAGGCTACCGGATTCACGGAAGAGGAAATAGACGGATTGAAATAGAATGGCAGATAAAACAATAATAAGTAGTTAAACGAAACTAATGCTATGAAATACACCATATTATTAGCTGCCATCTGTGCGGTGGCTTTATGCCTGTGCCCTGCTTTATGTGCCCAGAACACGGCCTCGGGCTTGTGGCTGGAAAACCTGGAAGAGCTTGCCGCGGAGGGCGAAGACCAGGCCTGGGATGAAGACGACCTGGAGGAGCTTAACTTCCGCCTGCATGCTCCCCTCGACCTGAACATCGCCACCCGCCGCCAGTTGGAGCAGCTTCCCTTCCTCAGCGACTTGCAGGTGGAGAATATCCTGGCTTACATTTACATCCACGGGCCGATGAAAAGCCTTTACGAGCTGCAGCTGGTGGAGGGGATGGACCGCCGCACCATCGGCTTGCTGCAGCCCTTTGTGCGCGTGGACACTGCCTATGGGGGCAGGCCGAAGCATTTCCCCGCCTTGCGTAGCGTGTGGCGCTATGGCAAGCACGAGGTGTTGGGGCGCTTTGATGTCCCCTTTTACCGGCGGAAGGGGTATGTGGAGGGCGATTATCTGGGGCCGGCACTCTATCACTCCTTGCGCTACAGTTTCCGCTATGGCGACTACCTTCAGGCCGGGGTGACGGGCGAGAAGGATGCGGGCGAGCCGTGGTTTGCCCTGCACGAAGGCAAGGGGTACGACCATTACTCCTATTACCTGCTGCTGCGCCACGTGGGCCGGCTGGAGACACTGGCATTGGGCACCTACCGCCTGGACTACGGGCAGGGACTGGTGCTGGGCAATGGCTTCGGGCTGGGGAAGAGCTTTTCGCTGGCTACCTCGCGCTACCGCGAAGGGGGCATACGCAAGCATGGCTCGACGGACGAGTACAATTACTTCCGGGGCGTGGCGGCGCAGGCGCGGCTGGCAAGGGATGTGCATGCCTCGGCCTTCTACTCCCACCGCCGGATGGACGGCACGGTGGACGACGGCCATATCGTCTCCATCTACAAGACGGGGCTGCACCGCACGCAGGCCGAGGCCGACAAGATGCACGCCTTTACCCTCCAGATGGCCGGCGGAAACCTGACGTACGAGAACACGCTGCTCCCCTTGCGCGTGGGGCTGACGGGCATCTATTACTTCTTCGACCGGCCGTATTGGCCTAACCTCCGCACTTATGCGAAATACAATCTGCAAGGCAACCGCTTTTACAACCTGGGCTTGAACTACCGCTATCGCTTGGGCAGTTTCGGCCTGACGGGCGAGGCGGCCTTGGGCAAGCACGGCTATGCCCTGCTCAACCGCTTGGAATACGACCTTTCGGCGGAGACGCGCCTGATGTTGGTGCACCGCCTCTACACGCACGACTACTGGGCACTCTTTGCCCACGCCTTTGCCGAGGGCAGCGCGCCGCAGAACGAGAACGGCTGGTACCTGGCCGCAGAGACCTCGCCGTGGACACAATGGCGGCTGTTTGCCTCACTGGACTTCTTTTCTTTCCCCTGGTGGAAGTACCGCATCAGCAAGCCGTCGCGAGGCTGGGAGGGGCGATTTCAGGCTACATGGTCGCCGGGCGAAACGTTCAGCATGTATGCCAACTACCGCTACAAGCGCAAGGACCGCGACGTGACGGGCACAAGCGGCGCCATCATCCTCCCCACTCACCACCACAAGGCGCGCTGCCGGGCCGACTGGCGCCCCGATGACTCGTGGAGGCTGTGCACCACGCTGGACTACAACCATTTTCACTCCTCCGGACTGCAGGGCAGCCAGGGGTGGCAGTGCACGCAGCTGTGCGCCTACACCTTGCCGTGGCTTCCGCTGGGATGCGCGGTGCAGGGCACGTACTTCCACACGGACGACTACGACGCGCGCGTCTATGCCTACGAGCCGGGTCTGCTTTACACCTTCTACACCCCCTCGTTCTCGGGACAGGGATTCCGCCTGTCGGCACGCCTGCGCTACGACCTGGGCGAGGCCTTGATGCTGATGGCCAAGCTGGGGCAGACGCTGTATTGCGACCGAGAGGAGATTAGTTCGGGCCGTGATTTGATAGTCGCCAACAAAAAGATGGACTTGCAGGTGCAACTACGCATGAAGTTTTAGTACTTTTGCGGAGCAATGCTTCGCAGCTGCGAGCTACGAGTTACGAGCTACAAGTTGTAGCTCCGCGCGTAGCCATTCGTGGCTCGTAGCTTGTAGCTTGTAATTGATATATCTATGACCGTAATTTACCCTTCCCCCATCTTCGGCCCGGTGCATTCGCGCAGGCTGGGCGTGTCGTTGGGCATCAACCTGATGCCGGGCGACGGCAAAATCTGTACTTTCGATTGTGTGTATTGCGAGTGCGGCTTCAACAAGGACTTCCGCCCACGGCAGCCGCGACCCACGCGCGAAGAAGTGGCCCGCGCCCTGGAAGCCCGCCTGCAGGACATGCAGCAGAACGGCCCCGCGCCCGACGTGCTGACCTTTGCCGGAAACGGTGAGCCTACGGCCCACCCGCACTTCGCCGAAATCATAGACGACACGCTGGCCCTGCGCGACCGTTACTTCCCCCGCGCCAAGGTGAGCGTGCTGAGCAACTCCACCTTTATCCACCGGCCCGACGTGTTCGATGCCCTGTGCCGCGTGGACAACAACATCCTGAAGCTGGACACCGTGGACGAGGACTACATCCGCCAGCTGGACCGCCCCACGGGCCGATATTCGGTGGCCGACATCATGGCCCGCATGAAGGCCTTCGAGGGGCGCTGCATCATCCAGACCATGTTCCTGAAAGGCAGCTACCTGGGGCGCGACCTCGACAACACGGGCGACCGCTACGTGCTGCCTTGGCTCGAGGCGGTGAAGGGCATTGCCCCCCGCCAGGTGATGATTTACACCATCGACCGCGAGACGCCCGACCACGACCTCGCCAAGGCCACCCCGGAGGAGCTGGACCGCATAGCCGCGCTGGTCAGGGAGGCAGGCCTCGACGTGAGCGTATCTTATTAAGCGTAATGAACTGTAAATGAGTGCTCCGGTAGCGTAGGAACGCTACCGGACGGGGCTTCCTACGCCCGCTTGGTAGCGTAGTATCGCCCGGTCGGCGGGGTTGAAAGGCTACTGCAAGCCGGCCAGAAGTTGCGCCACGGTGCGGTGCAGGGTGGGGTGGACCAGCGTGGGGGCAATCTCCGCCAGGGGGCGAAGCACAAAGTCGCGCCGGTGCATCAGCGGGTGGGGCAGGGTGAGGCGCGGCGTGTCCAGCAGCAGGTTGCAGCGCAGGGGGCTGTCGCCGCACAGCAGCAGGTCGATGTCGATGGGGCGGTCTTCATACACTCCGCCTGCCGACTTGGCCGTGCGCCCCAGGTCGCGCTCCATCTGCTGCGTGGCATCCAGCAAGGCCGTGGGGCCGAGCGGCGTCTCCAGGCAGAGGGCGGCGTTGAGGAAAGGGTTGTCCGATTGGAATCCCCACGGCTCGGTCTCGACGAAGGAGGAGAGGCGCACGACGCGTCCCGTCCGCTCACGGAGCAGGCGGACGGCTTCCGTCAGTAGGGCGTGGCGGTCGCCCAGGTTGCTTCCAAGACTGAGATAAGCGTACATGGGTGGAAATTACGGGAGCTTGACAGGTTTTTGGGTAAAAATACTATCGCCCCGGTGGCAGTAAGTCACGGTCTGCCGGCGGGTGGAGTCGTTGGGAATGGCGGTCACGTCGCCCTGTGTGGTGAAGTAGACGTAGCTGCCCGACCACAAGTCATAAAAGCGGTACACACGGCATCCGTCGTGTTCAAAGAGGTAGTCGATGGTGTAGTCGGGGTTGTTTTGGGCCCTGGAGACGGAGACGGAGCGTTCGGCAAAACAAGATGTGAGGCAGCACAGAGCCGGCACACACAGGATGGCAAGTAAGTGTTTTCTTTTCATGACGTGTGGTTTTATCATTTTAGTCTGATGGGCAAAAATAAGAATTGCCCGCCGTCCTTCCAAAGGGACGGCAGGCAATTATTGTTAAGGGCAGGCTTTTCGTTTATCTTTTTCCCACCAGCTCCTTGGCCCGCTCCAGTGCCACGTTGATGTTGGGGCAGATGTTCTCGCGGCCCAGCAGCTCGTAGAAGCCGGCATGCTCGAGCACTTGGTGCACCTTGTCGTTCACGCCGGAGAGCACGATGGTAATCTTCTCCCGCTGCGACATGCGGCACAGGTTCTCCAGGTTGTGTATGCCCGTCGAGTCGATGAAGGGCACCTTGCGCATCCGTATGACGCGCACCTTCGGCCTGTCGCCCAGCCGGGCCATAATCTCCTCAAACTTGTTGGCGATGCCGAAGAAGTAAGGGCCGTTTATCTCGTACACCTCCACGCCCCGGGGGATGGCGATGTGCTCCTCGTGCGTGTCGGCGCCGGTGTCCTTGTTGGGGTCTATCTCATTTTGGATGACGGATATCTCCGTCGTCTCCATCACGCGGTGCAGGAAGAGCAGGCAGGCTATCACCAGTCCCACCTCGATGGCCACCGTCAGGTCGAACAGCACGGTGAGGAAGAAGGTGATGAGTAGCACCGTCACGTCCGACTTGGGGTTCCTGAGCAGCCCCTTGAACGTGCGCCAGCCGCTCATGTTGTAGGCCACCACCGTCAGCACGCCCGCCAGGCACGCCATGGGGATATACTTCGCCAAGGGCATCAATAGCAGCAAGATGAGCAGCAGCACCACGGCGTGCACCATGCCCGCCACGGGCGTGCGGCCGCCGTTGTTGATGTTGGTCATGGTGCGTGCAATGGCTCCCGTGGCCGGAATGCCGCCGAACAGCGGGGTCAGCAGGTTGGCCGCTCCCTGGGCTATGAGTTCGGTGTTCGAGTCGTGGTGATCGCCCGTCACGCCGTCGGCCACCGTGGCCGACAGCAGCGACTCGATGGCTCCCAGCACGGCAATGGTCAGCGCCACGGGGAAGAGGTCCTGCATCGCCTCCCAGTCCAGTGCCGGCAGGGCGGCGTCGGGCAGCTCGGCGCGGATGCTGAAGCGGTCGCCTATGGTGTCTATGCCCTCCACGCCCGCATACGCCTTGAGCAGCCACACGGCTACTGTCACCACCACGATGGCCACCAGCGAGCCGGGAATCTTCTTGAGCACGCGCGGCGTCAGGGCGATGATGAGGATGCTGGCCACGCTTACCGCCGCGTTCCACCAGTTTATGCTGTCCATGTGGCGGATGTACACGAGCCACTTGCCCACGAAGTCGCCCGGCACCTGTTCGCCACGGAAGTCCAGCCCCAGGATGTCCGCCACCTGCGTGGTGAAGATGGTGACCGCTATACCACTGGTAAAGCCCACCACGATGGGGTAGGGGATGAACTTGATGACCGCCCCCAGGCGGAACAACCCCAGCGCTATAAGGATGACGCCCGCCATGAGCGTGGCCACCAGCAGGCCGGCCTCGCCGTATTGCTGGATAACACCATACACTATGACGATGAATGCCCCCGTGGGCCCGCCTATCTGCACGCGGCTGCCACCCAGCAGCGAAACAATGAAGCCCGCGATGATGGCGGTGACGATGCCCTTCTCGGGCGACACGCCGGAGGCGATGCCAAAGGCTATGGCCAGCGGAAGGGCCACGATGCCCACAATGATGCCTGCCATGACGTCGGACGTCAGGTCGGCTTTCGTATAGTGCTTCAAGGTGCTGAGCAACTTTGGTCTGAACTGGAATGCTTTCATCGGATAAGTTATTTTTTATTTTGAGGTCGCAAAAATAGTTAAAATACTCCATCCCCGTGCAAGGTTTGGCAGATAAATGACGCAGATGTGCGTTTAATGCGTATATTTGCCTTGTTGCCCGCCTGCCGGGCAGCCAAGACAAATAATTAACCACTAAACATTTACGATTATGGGAAAGAGCATTAAGGGAACACGGACCGAAAAGAACCTGCTGACGTCGTTTGCAGGCGAATCGCAAGCGCGCATGCGCTATACATACTTTGCCAGTGCGGCCAAAAAGGAGGGATACGAGCAGATTGCCGCCATCTTTACCGAAACGGCCGACCAGGAGAAAGAGCACGCCAAGCGCATGTTCAAGTGGCTTGAGGGCGGCATGGTGGAAATCACCGCCAGCTATCCGGCCGGAGTCATCGGCAACACCCTCGACAACCTGAAGGCTGCCGCTGCCGGCGAAAACGAGGAGTGGACGAAGGATTACCCCCACTTTGCCGACGTGGCCGACGAGGAAGGCTTCCCCGAAATAGCCGCCATGTACCGCAACATCGCCGTGGCCGAGAAGGGGCATGAGGAGCGTTACCAGGCCTTCGTGAAGAACATCGAGGCCGGCACCGTCTTTGCCAAGGACGAAGAAGTGGTATGGCAATGCCGCAACTGCGGCTACATCTTCGTGGGCAAGCAGGCGCCCGAGCAGTGCCCCGCCTGCCTGCATCCGCAAGCCTACTTCGAGATAAAGAAAGAAAACTGGTAATTGGCATTCCATAACGGGCAATTACCTTTTTGATGCTTGCATAACATCATTTGCAGGATACAGGCCGTGAGGCCGGTATCCTGCTTTTTTATTCCCCGCTGCCCGGCCTTCCCTGCCTTCCGTGCAGGCTTGTGCGGGAACTTTTGGGGCGGTGTAGGAAAAGGAATTTTTCTCATGAGGATAAGTATAATGCAGGATGACTATCATTTTGTCATTCTGAGCGCAAGCGAAGAATCTCCTACTAGCAGAAATAAATAGGAGATCCTTCACTTCGTTCAGGATGACAGAGCAAGACGATCGTTAAAACCCATTACAGCGCATCTTCTTGTGAAATGAAAGCTGCTCATGGGCTCTTGAACACTCTGCTGCGGGGGTTGAAACGCCAGCGAGCGGGCGTAGGAAGGCTACCGTGCTGGCGTTGGAACGCTACCGGGGCAGCTTTCCACGGCTGAGGAGGGGACGCTGGTGGAAGAAAGACGTACGGGCATAAAAAAAGGGCTCCGCTGAGCCCAACCTTTGTTAACCTTAAATCTAATACTATGAAAAACACATTGCAAAGGTACGCACTTCCGGCGGGTTTGCAAATTTTCCAAAGAAAAACATGTGTTTTATAACATGTATTAGAAGAAATCCATATCCTTTAAGACACTTTCTGCCCCCGGAGGGTCACTTCGCCGCGTGCGGATAGTCGATGGTGTAGTGCAGCCCGCGGCTCTCCTTGCGCTCCATGGCCTGCTTGGTGATGAGGTAGCCCACGTTTATCATGTTGCGCAGCTCGCACAACTCGCGGGTGGCCTTGCAGCGCTTGAAGAGGCGTTCCGTCTCCTCGTACAGTATGTCCAGGCGGTTCCAGGCGCGGGTCAGTCGCAGATTGCTGCGCACTATGCCCACGTAGGCCTCCATTATCTGGTTCACCTCCTTCATGCTTTGGGTGATGAGGATGCGCTCTTCGCCGGTGATGGTGCCGTCGTCGTTCCACTCGGGGATGTCGGTGTTGAAGTCGTAGCGTTCCAGCACGCTCAGCGCGTGGCGGGCGGCTGCGTCGGCATAGACCACGGCCTCTATCAGCGAGTTCGATGCCAGTCGGTTGCCCCCGTGCAGGCCGGTGCACGAGCACTCGCCTATGGCGTAGAGGCGGCGGATGCTGCTCTGCCCGTCCAGGTCCACCTTGATGCCTCCGCACAGGTAGTGGGCGGCGGGCGCCACGGGTATGTAGTCCTTGGTGATGTCGATGCCTATGCTGAGGCACTTCTTGTAGATGTTGGGGAAGTGGCGCTTGGTCTCCTCCGCGTCTTTGTGGGTGACGTCCAGGTAGACGTGGTCTTCGCCGCGCTGCTTCATCTCGTTGTCGATGGCGCGGGCCACTATGTCGCGCGGGGCCAGGGAGAGGCGCGGGTCATACTTCTGCATGAACTCCTGCCCGTCCAGCGTGCGCAGCACGGCGCCGTAGCCGCGCATGGCCTCGGTGATGAGGAACGAGGGGCGGTCGCCGGGGTGGTAGAGGGCGGTGGGGTGGAACTGGATGAACTCCATGTCCTTCACCTGCCCCTTGGCGCGATAGACCATAGCGATGCCGTCGCCCGTGGCCACCAGCGGGTTGGTGGTGTGCAGATACACCGCCTCGCAGCCTCCCGTGGCCATGACGGTGACCCGGGAAAGGAAGGTGTCCACCTCGCCCGTCTCCTCGTTCAGCACGTAGGCGCCGTAGCACTTGATGCCGGGCGTGTGGCGCGTCACGATAATGCCCAGATGGTGCTGGGTGATAATCTCCACGGCATAGTGGTTGGTAAAGACGGTGATGTTGGGATGGCGGCGCACGGCCTCGATGAGGCTGGTCTGGATTTCGGCGCCGGTATTGTCCTGGTGGTGCAGTATGCGGAACTCCGAGTGGCCGCCCTCGCGGTGCAGGTCGAAGGTGCCGTCGGCCCGCTTGTCGAAGTGTACGCCCCAGCGGATGAGTTCCTGTATCTGGGCGGGGGCGTTTCGCACCACCTTCTCCACGGCGGCACGGTCGCTTATCCAGTCGCCCGCAATCATGGTGTCTTCAATGTGCTTCTCGAAGTTGTCCACCGCAAGGTTGGTGACCGAGGCGATGCCGCCCTGCGCGAAGTACGTGTTGGCCTCCTCCATGCCTGCCTTGCAGATGAGGGCCACTGTGCCTTTGTGCGCCACTTTCAGCGCGAAGCTCATCCCGGCTATGCCCGAGCCGATGACGAGGAAATCGTATGTTCTTACCATAGTCAGTGATTGTTGTCGCCGCAAATGTACTGAATAACTGCTTTTCTTGTACCGCTTTGCGCGGATTATTGCGGGAAATGCCTACCTTCGCGGAAAAAAGAGACGATGAACCGCGTATTTCATGCCCGTATCCTGCCGGCTTATGTGCTGGCTTTGGCGCTTTTCGCTTATTTGCTCATTCATGCTTTTTGGGTAAAGTCCGCCCTGTTGGCACTGCTGTGCATGGTGGTGCTGGTGCTGGTGGTGGAGCGCATTATCCACACCCAGTACACCCTGACGGCCGACGGCCGCCTGCTGGTAGACCGCGGCCGCTTCCGCCGACGGCTGGAGCTGGCTGTGACCGACATCCTGCTGGTGGAGCAGGTGAAGGCGCCGCTGTTTGGTGCGCTGCTGGTGTCGCACTACGTGCTGGTGCACTACAAGGGCGGGAAGACCGTCGCCCTGCTGCCGGTGCGCGAGGAAGAGTTCATTCAGGTGCTGCGGAAGCGGATGCAGAAGGATTGATTTTCAACGAGGTATAGCTTGCCCGGTGGCGTAGGAACGCCACCGCCCCAGCGTTCCTACGCCAGCACGGTGGGGTTTCAACGCCAGGAGGCGGGGTGTACTAAGCCGGTTTTTCGCGCTTTCCGCGCCCATTTGTTGGGCGTTTGCGGGCTTTTGCGTATCTTGCGGCTCCAAAAACCGGAAATTACTTTGAATCGTATGGAAACAACTTATCAACTTGCCATCATCGGCGGGGGGCCTGCGGGCTACACGGCCGCCGAAGCTGCCGGACGTGCCGGCCTGAGCGTGGTGCTCTTCGAGAAGCAAAGCCTGGGGGGCGTGTGCCTCAACGAGGGCTGCATACCTACCAAAACGTTGCTCTATTCTGCCAAGACGTACGACGGCGCGCGCCATGCGCAGAAGTATGCCATCGGCGTAGGCGAGGTGTCGTTCGACCTGCCCAAAATCATTGCGCGCAAGCAGAAGGTGGTGCGCAAGCTGGTGCTGGGCGTCAAGGGCAAGCTCACGGCTGCCGGGGTGACGGTGGTGGCGGGCGAGGCCGAGGTGGTGGATGCGCGCCACGTGCGCTGTGCCGACACGGTGTATGCCTGCGAAAACCTGCTGCTGTGCACGGGGTCGCAGACCTTCATTCCGCCCATCGCGGGGCTGGACGACGTGCCTTTCTGGACACACCGCGAGGCGCTGGAGTGCAAGGAGTTGCCCCGGTCGCTCGTCATTGTGGGCGGCGGAGTCATCGGCATGGAGTTTGCCTCCTTCTTCAACAGCCTGGGTACGGCGGTGACGGTGGTGGAGATGATGGACGAGATACTGGGCAACATGGACCGCGAGCTCTCCGCCCTGCTGCGCGCCGAGTACGCCAAGCGTGGCATTGCCTTCCACCTGAAGGCCAAGGTGACGGCCGTAGAGCAGGCCGAAGGCGGCATCCGCGTGCGGCTGGAGGGCGACTGTCCGGAGTGGGTGGAGGCCGAACGGCTGCTGATGAGCGTGGGCCGGCGCCCCGTGACGCAGGGCTTCGGACTGGAACGCCTCGGGCTGGAGCGCGACGCGCGCGGCAACATTGTGGTGGACGACTGCATGCGCACCTCTCTGCCCGGCGTGTATGCCTGCGGCGACCTCAACGGGCGCTCCCTCCTGGCCCACACCGCCGTGCGCGAGGCCGAAGTGGCGGTGCACGCCATGCTGGGCCGCGCCGACGCGATGAGCTACCGCGCCATCCCCGGCGTGGTGTACACCAATCCCGAGGTGGCCGGCGTGGGCGAGACGGAAGAGTCCCTGCGGCAGAAAGGCACGCCCTACCGCGCGGTGCGGCTCCCCATGGCTTACTCCGGCCGCTTCGTGGCAGAGAACGAAGGGGTGAACGGCCTGTGCAAGCTGTTGCTGGCCGAGGCCCACGGCAAGGTGCTGGGCGTGCACGTGCTGGGCAATCCCGCTTCGGAAATCATCACCCTCGCCGCCATGGCCATAGACCTTGGCCTCACGGCTGAGGAGTGGAAACGCGTGGTCTTCCCGCACCCCACGGTGGGCGAGATATTCCGGGAGGCGCTGTAGCCGCAGCCGGGCGTCGGGATGCAAAAGCAAAGGAGCGTGTATTAAAATGCAGTATGCCTATCATTTTGTCATTCTGAGCGTAAGCGAAGAATCTCCTGCTAACAGGAATAAATAGGAGATCCTTCACTGCGTTCCCTTAGATTTGCGCAGTGAAAGGAAATACGGCTGGGAATGTTTACTTTTGTTGTGTGAAAGAAACAGGCCAGCCAACTGTAAGGTAAACCATGCTCG
>CASELH010000051.1 GCA_949288715.1 uncultured Bacteroides sp.
AGATTCTTAAGGGCTGCGCCATGTATCTGTCATTCTGAACGCAGTGAAGAATCTCCTATTATGTGAGAGATGCTTCACTTACGTTCAGCATGACGAAAAAAAATAAATCTGCGTAAATCTGCGCCCGTCTGCGTCATCTGCGTGCCATCGCACACACAGCGCAGCCCGATAAATTATCATTTAACTTTGCACACACATACTAAAGACCAATGGTACTGAATTACATCTGGGCAGCCTTCTTCATCATAGCCGCCATCGTGGCGGCGGGCAAGCTCGTGCTGACGGGCGACACGGAGATATTCTCGCAACTGACCAACGCCACGTTCGACTCCTCCAAGTCGGCCTTCGAGATTTCGCTGGGGCTGACGGGCGTGCTGGCCCTGTGGCTGGGGCTGATGAAGATAGCCGAACGCAGCGGCATGATCGACTCCCTGTCGCGCTGGCTCAGCCCCGTGTTCTGCCGCCTCTTTCCCGACATACCCAAGGGACACCCCGCCATGGGCAGCATCTTCATGAACTTCTCGGCCAACATGCTGGGGCTGGACAATGCCGCCACGCCCCTGGGTCTGAAGGCCATGAAGGAGCTGCAGGAGCTGAACCCGAGGAAAGACACAGCCACCAACCCGATGATAATGTTCCTCGTCATCAACACCTCGGGGCTGATACTGATACCGGTGAGCATCATGATGTATCGCTCGCAGATGGGCGCCGCGCAGCCCACGGACATCTTCATCCCCACGCTGCTCACCACCACCGTAAGTACGCTGGTGGGCATCGCCGCCGTGAGCATCAGCCAGCGCATCAACCTGCTGTGCCGCCCCGTGCTGCTGCTGGCGGGGGGCATCGGGGTGTTCTTCGGCGGACTGGTGTGGCTCTACTTCAGCGTGGGGCGCAGCCAGATGGGCACGTGGTCCACGCTGGCGGCCAACGTCATACTGTTCGGCATCATCCTGCTGTTCATCTGCTGGGGGCTGTGGCGGCGCGTCAACGTGTACGACGCCTTCATCGAGGGCGCCAAAGAGGGCTTCCAGACGGCGGTGCGCATCATCCCCTACCTGGTGGCCTTCCTGGTGGGCATCGGCGTGTTCCGCGCCTCGGGAGCCATGGACCTGCTGGTGCAGGGCATCGGCACGGCCGTGGGCTGGCTGGGGGTGGACACCTCGTTTGTGGGCGCGCTGCCCACCGCGCTGATGAAAAGCCTGAGCGGCAGCGCGGCCAACGGGCTGATGATAGACACCATGGCGCAGTATGGCGCCGACTCGTTCGTGGGCCGCATGAGCTGCGTGGCGCGCGGGGCCAGCGACACCACGTTCTACATCCTGGCCGTGTACTTCGGCAGCGTGGGCATCACCCGCACCCGCAACGCCCTGACCTGCGGCCTCATTGCCGACGGGGCCGGGGTGGTGGCGGCGATTGTAATGAGTTATTTGTTTTTCTTCTGACTGTACTTTTCTTTTTGCCTTAACGCAAAAAGAAAAGATACCAAAAGAAAAAAGTCAAGCGCTGAATCTCCGGGGCTACTCCGGGCACCTGTTTTGCTAAACGGCAGAAGGCCGTCCGGAGTAGCCCGACGGGCACAGCCGGGGCCCTTTCTTTTTGGCATCTTTTTCTTTCGGGCAAGCGAAAGAAAAAGTGCAAGAGATTTTTTAATAAAAAGAAATAAGCTTATGATTACCTACCAGACCGACGGCGTCCCCATGCCCGCCATCGACCGGCGCAAGACCACGGAGTGGATCAAGGCCGTGGCGCAGACCTACGGCAAGCGCGTGGGAGACATTGCCTACATCTTCTGCTCGGACGAGCGCATTCTCGAGGTGAACCGGCAGTACCTGCAGCACGACTACTACACGGACATCATCACCTTCGACTACTGCGAGGGCAACCGACTGAGCGGCGACCTCTTCATCAGCCTCGACACGGTGCGCACCAACGCCCAGCAGTTTGCCGGGGGCGACTACGGGCGCGAGCTGCACCGCGTCATCATCCACGGCGTGCTGCACCTGTGCGGCATCAATGACAAGGGCCCGGGCGAGCGCGAGCTGATGGAGCAGGCCGAAGACTGCGCGCTGGCCCTCCTACCCCCGCCCGGTGGCGATGGTGCGCCAGCACGGTAGCCCTCCTACGCCCGCAAAATGGCGGCGGACACGCAACTTTTTCCGCCCCCGCCCCTTGCCGGGCGGAGAAAACATACTATCTTTGGGGCGAGACAAGGCTGTAAAATGGAATTTATGCGCTTGTTTATTTTTCATCCGCAGATGACGCAGATGGCACGGATTCCTAAAAGGGGCTTCGCCCACGTGCATCTGTCGTTCTGAGCAAAGCGAAGAATCTCCTACAAGCACAGGGAGATGCTTCACTACGTTCAGCATGACAAATAAAATCTGCGTTATCCGCGTCATCTGCGGATGAAGAATCAGACTGCACAGCGAAACCCGGTAAATCATTATTCAACCCTATAACTTAACCCTACAAAACCAACCATTACCCATGAGAAAAACTACCTTTAAAGCCCTGCTGCTGCTCGCCGCCATGCTATGCGGAGGCAGCCTCCATGCACAGACTGTGCTGCAAAACGTGTACGCCCACAAGCACCAATCGCTCAACGGCTCATGGCAGACCATCGTCGACCCCTTCGACGCCGGCTTCTACGACTATCGGCTGAAAGAAAGCCCCAACGGATTCTTCCAGAACCGGGTGGCCCGGGGGCCGCGCGACCTGGTGGAGTATGACTTCACCCCCGCCGACCAACTCTACGTGCCCGGCGACTGGAACACGCAGCGCCCCGAACTCTTCCTCTACGAAGGCAGCATCTGGTACAAGAAAGATTTTAGTTATGAGAAAAAGCCCGGCACGCGCCTCTTCCTGTACTTCGGCGCGGCCAACTACCTGACGCACGTCTACCTCAACGGCCAGAAGCTGGGCATGCACGAAGGCGGATTCACCCCCTTCCACTTCGACATCACCGACCAGGTGAAGGACGGGGCGAACTTCGTCGTCGTCCGCGTCAACGACGACCGCAAGCCCGAGAACGTGCCCACCGTCAACTCCGACTGGTGGAACTACGGCGGCATCACCCGCGACGTGCTCCTGGTGGAGACGCCCGAAACCTTTGTGGACGACTACCGCCTCGACCTCGCCCCCGGCAAGTACAACGAGCTCTGCGGATACATACAGCTCAACCAAGCCATCGAGGGACAGACAGTATCCCTCGCCATCCCCGAGTTGAAAATTGACCAGACCCTCACCACCGACGCCCAGGGCCGCGCCACCTTCACCCTCAAGGCCAAGCCCCAGCTGTGGACGCCCGAAGAGCCCAAGCTCTACGACGTCAGCCTGACCTATGGTGAAGAGACGCTGACCGACCGCATAGGCTTCCGCCGCATCGAGACGCAGGGCAAAAGCATCCTGCTGAACGGCAAAAAGACCTTCCTGCGCGGCATCGCCATCCACGAAGAAGCCCCCTTCCGCGCCGGGCGCGTATCGAGCGAAGCCGAATGCCGCACCCTGCTGGGTTGGGCCAAAGAGCTGGGCTGCAACTTCGTGCGACTGGCCCACTACCCCCACAACGAAGCCATGGTGCGCCTGGCTGAAGAAATGGGACTGATGGTGTGGAGCGAAATCCCCGTGTACTGGACCATCCACTGGGACAACCCCGACACCTATCGCAACGCCGAGCGCCAGCTGACCGACATGATTGCACGCGACAAGAACCGCTGCGCCGTCATCATCTGGAGCATTGCCAACGAAACGCCCCACAGCCCCGCGCGCGACCGCTTCCTGGGCAACCTCGCCACCCACGCCCGACAGATGGACGGCACACGCCTCCTCAGCATGGCCATGGAGGTGAGTGGCACCAGCGGAAACACCAACCAGGTGCACGACAACATGAGCCGCTACGTGGACATCGTGAGCTTCAACTGCTACCTGGGCTGGTACAACGGCAAGCTCGAAGACCTCGCCACCAAGCAGTGGGACATACCGTATGACAAACCCTTCTTCGTCAGCGAGTTCGGGGCCGGCGCCCTGGCCGGACGCCACGGCTCGAAAGACGAGATGTGGACCGAGGAGTATCAGGCCGAACTCTACCGCCAGACCCTCCAGATGTACAACCGCACCGAAGGCTTCGCCGGCACCTCGCCCTGGATTCTAATGGACTTCCGCTCCGCCCGCCGCCAGGTGCACGGCACGCAGGACTTCTTCAACCGCAAAGGCATCATCTCCAACCGCGGACAGAAGAAACAGGCCTTCTACGTGCTGCAGGAGTTCTACAAGCAGAAAGCTGAAGAATACAAGTAAATACTGCACTTTTTCTTTCGCTTGTCCGAAAGAAAAAGATGCCAAAAAGAAAGGACCCCGGCTGTGCCCGTCGGGCTACTCCGGCCAGCTTTCAGCCTAAGGGGCAGAAACTCGCTTCGCTCAGACAGTCTGCCCCTCTTAACGGCTGAAAACTGCCCTCCGCTTCACGCCCGCCGGTCAAATGCCGGAGAGCCATGCGGCATCGGACAAAATAGCGCGGATTACACGGATTGGCACGGATATAAGCAAAAAGCAGAACCCGTGAAATCCGCGTAATCCGCGCCTTATTTCTCAATTTTCAATTCTCAATTCTCAATTTTCCTCACGGCACCGGGTCATACCCCGACCCGCCCCAAGGATGGCAGCGCAGAATGCGCCTCACGGCCAGCCAAAGCCCCTTCAGCGGGCCATGCTTCCTGATGGCCTCCACGGCATATTGCGAGCAGGTGGGTGTGAAGCGGCACGAGGGCCCCAGCATGGGCGACAGGCACCGCTGGTAGAAGTAGATGGGCACCAGCAACAGCCACGACAGGCATCGCCCCAGCAGGCGGAGGAGGCGTTTCATAAGGCAGCGGGAGCATCACCCGTGGCAGCAGGCGCCGCAGGGCAGGCAGCGGAGGCCACGTTGTCGGCCACGCGGGCCAGGGCAGCCTTCATGCGCTCGTCTATCAGCGCGGAGTCGCACAGGTCGTCGGACAGGTAGATGAAGGCCACGGCCAGCGGGGGGCAGCCTTCGCGGGGCAGGGCGTCGAGCAGCAGATGCTTGTAGCGGCGGTAGGCCTCGCGTATCTGGCGCTTCACGCGGTTGCGCTTCACCGCCCGCTTGAAGTGGCGCTTCGACACGCTGACGAGCACCGACACTTGCGCCCCGCCTGCCGCCTCCAGCTCGGGCGCGGCAATGTACACCACGCGCAGGGGGAAGAACGAGTACGAGCGTGCTCCGCCCGCAAACATCCTCTCCAGCACTTTCTTGCGGTTCAGCCGCTCCGATTTGCGGAAGGTATAAGGCATTTGAACTCTCCGCTTACTTCACTTTGTTGGTCTCGCGGATGAAGAGGTCCAGCGCGGCGGGCATCGACGGGGCCTGCACGCTGGGAGCCTCGAGGTCGAGGCGCAGCCCGGCGTCGCGCACGGCCTGTGCGGTGGTCGAGCCGAAGGTACCTATCTTGATGTCCTTCTGGTCGAAGTCGGGGAAGTTCTTCTTCAGCGAAGAGATTCCCGCCGGACTGAAGAACACCAGCATGTCGTAGTCGAAGTCCTCGCCCGGCTGGAAGTCGTTGCTCACCGTGCGATACATCACCACCTCGGTGTGCTGCACCTTGGCCTTGTCCAGCAGGTGCTTGATGTCGTCGTTGTGCACGTCGGACATGGGGACGAGGTATTTCTCCGTCTTGTGCTTCTGTATGGCGGGCAGCAGGTCTTCAAACTTGCCGGTGTTTCCGAAGAATATCTTGCGCTTGCGGTATTGCACATACTTCTGTATGTAGAGGGCTATCGACTCGGTGACGCAGAAGTACTTCATGGTCTCCGGGATGGTCACGCGCAGGTCGGTGCACAGGTGAAAGAAGTGGTCGATGGCGTGGCGCGACGTGAACACGATGGCGGTGTAGTCCAAAATGGATACTTTCTGTTGCCTGAACTCTCTTGCCGTGAGGCTCTCTACTTTGATGAACGGGCGAAAATCTATCTTCACCCCGTACTTCTCGGCAATCTCGTAGTAAGGAGACTTTTCCGAGGTCGGCTTGGGTTGCGACACGAGTACCTTTTTGATTGTCATCAATGTCTTAATTATTTATTATCAAATAATGGGTTAATTGCATCACTCCCCGGTACAGCACAAGGCAGGGGACGATTTCCAGGGCGCAAAAGTACAAAATTAATAATAAACAGCCATGCAAATTATTGCAAAAAAGCTGTTGCCACTTATAGAATATCATCATTTTGAACAAAATGACTACAATTGCCCCCGCCACGGCTGCCGCCTGCCACCCCCAACCGAAGTAGACGGCGCACAGCACCACGGGGTAGAGCACGAAGCCCGCGTAGTAGAGCAATGTTGAATAAGATTCCAACCAGAGCGACGTGCGCCCGCTGCCGAAAAACACCCAGCCCACCAGCGAGTACACCCCCCATTTGGCCGCCAGGCCCAGCAGGCACACCCCCGTGAGCCCGGCCAGCGCCAGGGCCGAAGGCACGCTTGCCACCAGCCCGCCCCGGGCGCCCGACAGGCAGCACCAGGCCAGCAGCGCGGCCAGCACGCAGGCCTGCAGCACCAGGAGCAGGAGGTAGCGCATGTCCGTGGCGGTGGAGGTGGCGAAGATGCTGGTGCGCTCGCGGTTCAGCAGGAAGTCTTTGGCCAGGAGGAAGAGGAACTTGCGGCTGCGCGACAGCACGTAGGCCGAGAGCAGGAAGCAGCCCAGCAGAAGCAAGGCCACGGTGTCGTCGGCACGCAGGGCATAGGGCAGCGGCAGGGGAAGGACAGCGGCGGGGGTCATCATAGCTCGTCGAATTTACGGATTGCGGGGTTCCACAACGGGGTTTCGGCCGCCAGGCGCAGGGCCTCGTCGGGGGTGCGGGCCACCGTCCACAGGGCGGCATGGGCGGGTGCCATGAAGTGCTCGGCCACGGCGAGCTCCAGCATGCGGAGCAGGGGGTCGAAATAGCCGCGGACGTTGAGCAGCACCACGGGCTTGAGGTAGAGGCCCAGCTGCTTCCAGGTGATGACCTCGAGCAGCTCCTCCAGCGTGCCGCAGCCTCCGGGCAGGGCAATGGCGGCGTCGCCCAGATGGGCCATGAGGCGCTTGCGCTGGTGCATGTCGTCGGTCACCCGCAGCTCGCTGAGGCCCGTGTGGTGCCATCCGCGCTCCACCATGAAGCGAGGGATGACGCCCGTGACCCCTCCGCCGGCGGCCAGCACGGCGTCGGCCACGGTGCCCATCAGGCCCATGTTGCCCGCGCCATACACCAGGCCGATGCCCTGCCCGGCCATGAGGGTGCCCAGGCGGCGCGCCGCCTCGAAGTAGTCGGGGTGCACCTTGCTGCTCGAGGCGCAGTACACGCAGAGGGATTGGATGGAGGTGGTTGTAGGTTGTTGCATAAAATAAATTATTAGTTCTGCACTTTTTCTTTCGCTTGTCCGAAAGAAAAAGATGCCAAAAAGAAAGGACCCCGGCTATGCCCGTCGGGCTACTCCGGCCAGTTTTCAGCCTAAGGGGCAGAAACTCGCTTCGCTCAGACAGTCTGCCCCTTTTCACGGCTGAAAACTGTCCTCCGCTTCACGCCCGCCGGTCAAATGCCGGAGAGCCATGCGGCATCAAGCCAGACTAATGCTACGGCCCAACGCCGCATGGCCGCGCCTAAGCGGAGGGGCGTGAAGCGGAGGGTGCCTGTTTTGCGTGAAGAACGGCAGACTGTCTGAGCGAAGCGAGTTTCTGCCGTTTAGCAAAACAGGTGCCCGGAGTAGCCCCGGAGATTCAGCCCCGGAGTAGCCCCGGAGATTCAGCGCTTGACTTTTTTCTTTTGGTATCTTTTCTTTTTGTGGCAAGACAAAAAGAAAAGTACATAATTTCTGCAAAGTTACACCATTTCCCCGGAAGGGCAAGCGCGGGGCGGGGGGAATGGCGGCAAAAAAAGCGGGGCGCGGCACGCACGGAGTGGAAAAAAGTCCGGCAACCGCGCCCACGCACACCTATGGGCAACAATTAAATCAAGGATTACCAAGGAGGTGGTGGGTTACACTCCCATCGCGTTGCCGCCTATCGCGCCCAGTATGGCGGAGGCTACGGCAATCACGACCTTCAGGATGGTGTCCCACACGGATTTCTGAATAGCCATAATCAAGTCTAGTTTTAAAAGTGAAACAATAAGTTTATTTAATGAAGAACTAAGAATGAAGAATTGCCATGCGGCATCCCTGAGAATTCTTCATTCAGCGCGAAGCGCGATTCTTCATTTAGAAGGATTCTTCATTCTTCGTTCTTCATTCTTCATTAAGAAGATTTACCCCAGCTGGTGGTCGCCGTCGTCCTCGCCGGAGCCGTCATCGGTGCCGCCGGTGCCGGGTTGCGAGGGATTGACTGCCTCCACCTTGTCGAAGCGCACGCAGCGGGCGCCGTTCACCATGGAGCGGGTGGCCACCGTGCCGTCGAGGTTGCGGGTGGAGGCGGGCTGGAAGCGCACGCGCAGGGTGCTGCCCACGGTGCTGACGTCGTCCTCCTTCTCCACGCCGCGGCCTGCGGTGCTCAGCGTGAAGCGGAAGGTGCCCAGTCCGTCGAGGGTGACGCTCTCCGAGGCCTGCAGGTGGCGGGCCATGACGCTGACGAGGTTGTCGATGACGCTCTTCGTGTCGCCGCTGGAGAGGGCGGAGAGTTCGGCTATCTCGCGGGCTATCTGGTCGGTGCCCACATTGCCTGCCAAGATGACGCGGGGGTAAAACAACTTCTTGCCTTCCTTCGTGGCAAGGTTAGACTTCTGTGCTTTGTAAATTACTGCCATAACAATAAATAATTTAGTTTAGTTAATAAAATAAGTCAGTTCGTGTATTAAGCTTAACCACATTGCAAAGATAGGGATTATTTTGTTTCCGGCAAAACAAAGTATGAAAATTTTATGCCGAAGAATGAAAATTTTTAGGGCGGGGGATAAAACTGCTTGTACCCACGGGACAGCGCCGAGCGCGCCTCCCTACTCTGTAATCAGCTCGATGTTCTTCTGAATACAAATGTCGATGAAATCTTCGGCATTAAACGAAATGACCGCGTCTATCTTAAGGTTGACATCGCTAATCATCAGCCTAAGCACCATATCGACCAGACTGAGCGGCCTATCCTGGTGAAGAGAATGGCTGAAGGCGAGGCTCAACGCGTTTTCTTTATAAGGCTCGTCGGCAATGACCTGGCAGGAGTTGTTGCTGAGCAGTGCCTGAAACTCTGCCATCCAGTCTTTTCGCTTGGCAAACCTGGTGTTCATGGTTTCGTAAAGCGTAGGATAGGGCACAACGATGTTGAGCCCCTCCAGGTAGCCCATCAGGCGGGAAGCCACCTCATGCTTCGCGTCCCTCGGGTCGTAATAGGCATACCAGAAGCAGGTGTCTACCAAGACGTTCATCAGCCTTCTTCCAAGGTGCAGTCAGCCATTTGCCCATATCCTTCCCACGGGGTGGCGCGCCGTTTGCCGATGATGAACGAGCCGACGGTGCGCTTGCCGTCCTCGCCTTCTTTCTTCCGGATGACGTAAATGCGGTTTCCCGGCTGGAAGGTGACTTTGCTCTCCAGGTCGCGGCGGAGTTGTTCTACCAGGTCTTTATCGTTATCGGCTTGCGTGTCGAGCTGGAAATAAGCCGAATTATTGCCGCATTCTATGGCCTTATGGTCGTCCAGCCATGCGTACAAGTGCTGGTAGTCGCCTTTCACGCCCAAATCATAGGTCAGCCAAATGGATTTCTTCATTGCGTTTTGTTTTTATCAAAGGGTTATCTGTGTATGCAAAGATAGCACTATTTTCCGAATGCGGGAAGCGCGCCGCAAGGAGAGTGTGTCAAAACCCTCTGAACGATTTCTTTTTAGGCGCGGATTACGCGGATTTCACGGATTAAGCTTATTAAATCCGCGTTATTCCGCGTAATCCGCGCCTAATACATAACATTTTGAAAGCATTCATAGAGTTTTAACACACCTTCATGCCAGGACGCCGGGACGGCTCACTCCCTCCGCCTGCAGCACAAGCTCAGCAAGAACTTGCCCGGCTGGCGAATCTTGCCGTGGCTGGCGCGCAGGGTGTAGAAGCCCTGCCACAGGGGGTGGCCTATGGCGCCGAAGTTGCTCTTCAGCACAATGGCATACTGCTCCTGCGGCGGCACGCGCCACAGGCGGAGGTTGTCGCGCAGGCCGTCCAGGTTGCGGCGCACGCCGTCGGGCGGGGGCACCAGGGCGTCGACATCCTGCTGGGTATATTCACGCTTCATCCTCGCCGGCCCCGTCGCGGGGTCGGCTCCTCCGGCTTCGGCCGCTTGCGGCACCTGCGGCGCGGGGGGACTGTCCGGAGGGAGGAGGGACTGTGCTTTGCTATGCTGTGCTGTGCTATTCTGTGCTATGCTATGTGTACCGCGGTACGCTAAATCGGCATTTATGGGCTTATTTGTTGCAGATTGGGGCGTTTCTGCAGCAGATTCCTTGGCAGCTTCCGGGGCGGGCGCGGGGGCCTCGTCGGGCGGCAGCAGGCAGAAGCGGGGGTCGATGCGCACCGTGCTGCGGCGCTTCACCGAGAAGAAGTACTGGCGCTGTATGCCCTCGGAGGTGAGGATGCCGTGCTCGCGGTAGAGGTCCGCGTGAAAGAGGCCGTAGTCCAGAGCGAGCCGGATGGTGCGGCGCACGCCGGCCGTATCCATCGTGTAGAGGTTGTCCGCCAGGTCTTCGTAAAACAGGTCGGTGGCCTCCACGTAGTAGCCGTGGCCCGCGTAGATGGCGCAGTAGACGTTGATGAGCACCGCCAGGGCGGCGTCGCCCTGCTGCTTCATGATGCGGCGCACGGTGCGGTTGTTGACAAACTGTGTGTCGAGCGGAAAATAGTCCAGCCCGGGTTTCTTGATTCGTGCCATAGTCCAGTAGTTTTTTGTTTGGTTATCAGTGTTTTTACGATTCGCGCAAGCAGGCGTTCCTACGCCCGGCGGGTAGCGGTACTACCCCCGGCGGCGGGGCTTCCTGCGCCACCCCGGCAGGGAAGCATGGAAAATTTTCCCCGCAAAGGTTTGCGCATCTAAAATATTCGCCTTATTTTTGTAGCGGCAAAGATAAACAGTTTTTCAGGAAACATGCAAATGTTTTCGGGAATAAATTATCGATGTTTTAATTCTGCACTTTTTCTTTCGCTTGTCCGAAAGAAAAAGATGCCAAAAAGAAAGGACCCCGGCTGTGCCCGTCGGGCTACTCCGGACGGCTTTCAGCCTAAAGGGCAGAAACTCGCTTCGCTCAGACAGTCTGCCCTTTTTAACGGCTTCAAGCCGCCCTCCGCTTCACGCCCGCCGGTCAAATGCCGGAGAGCCATGCGGCATCAAGCCGTGCGATGTAAAGACGTGGCGTGCCGCGTCTCTGCCCAACGCCGCATGGCCGCGCCTAAGCGGAGGGGCGTAAAGCGAAGGGTGCCTGTTTTGCGTGAAGAACGGCAGACTGTCTGAGCGAAGCGAGTTTCTGCCGTTTAGCAAAACAGGTGCCCGGAGTAGCCCCGGAGATTCAGCTGGAAAAAGAAGAAGAATTCAAGAAAGACAAAGTGTTCAGCGTGGCCGACATCGTGAAGCGCGCCAAGCTGGAGAAGGACTTCCGCACCGACGCGCAGCTGGCCGACTTCCTGGGCATCTCGCGCTCGACGTTGTGCAACTGGATTGCGCGCAACAGCATCGACTTCCCCCTGGTGCTGGGCAAGCTGAAGGACATTGACTACAACTGGCTGCTCACCGGAAAGGGCACGCCCCACCCCACCCCGCGCTACTGCGACAGCGAGCTGGCTTGCGGAGACGTGGAGCTGCTGCACAACCCCCGACGCCCCGACCGCATGGACGACCGCAGCGTGCCCCTCTACGACGTGACGGCCGCCGCCAACCTGAAGACCCTGATGGACAAGGGCGCGCAGTACATGCTGGGCAAAATAAACATCCCCAACGTGCCGGCGTGCGACGGCGCCGTCTACATCAGCGGCGACTCGATGTACCCCATCTTGAAGTCGGGCGACATCGTGGGCTTCAAGTACATACACGACTTGCGCGACATCATCTACGGCGAAATGTACCTCGTGGCCTTCAACCTGGGCGGCGAGGAGTACCTGGCCGTGAAGTACGTGAACCACTCCGACCAGGAGGACTGCATCCGCCTCGTCAGCTACAACGAGCACCACAGCCCCATGGACGTACGCCTGGCCGACATCACCGGCATGGCCATCGTGAAGTTCTCCATCCGCCGGCATACCATGCTTTAAAGAATTGAGAATTGAGAATTGAGAATTGAGAAATAATAAGTAACTAATCATATTTAGTTTATACTATAAAATGGGAATTTAGTTTAGTGATGAGTGGTTAGTGATAAGTGATTAATACGTGCAATAAGGAGGCGGGGAATCAGTTACCACAGCGTATTAACCACTAATCACTAAACGCTAAACACTAACAGATAAATTATCATTTAATTTTGAACACTTACTTATCGGGGCAGACACGGACTTTACAGCCTGTCTGCCCCGATATCGTTTTTACTGCCTATTTCTCAATTTTTAATTCTCAATTCTCAATTTACTTGTATCCCTCGTTCTGCTCGTCGGCCAGGGCGGGGTTGGCGTTTATTTCGTCCTGCGGGATGGGGAGCACGGCCTTGCCGAAGCTACAGTCCACCGTCTTGCCGCGCTGGGTGACGGGCACGTCCTGGAAGTCGTCGTTGTATTCCACCGTGCGACCCTGGCGCAGCATGTCGAAGTAGCGGTGCCCCTCGGCAAAGAGCTCCTTGCTGCGCTCGTCCAGAATCATGTCGTCGGAGACGGTGGCGGCAGTGGCGGGCTCGAGGCCGGGCGAGCGGCGGCGTATCGCGTTAAGGTACGTGGCAGCGGCAGCGGCGTCGGGCGCGGAGGCGTGCAGGGCAGCCTCGGCGGCAATGAGGTACACCTCGGAGAGGCGGATGAGCTTGACGTTGACGGCGGTGTTGGTGGCCTTGCCGTCGCCGGGCAGCGAGGTGCCGCCCATGTACTTGTAGCAGGCGCCGTGGCGCTCTTGGCCGGTGCGCGTCCAGTACTCATCGTTGTCCATCACGCCCCAGCGCACGTCGGTGGGGTCTTGGCCCAGGCGATTGAGGAAGTAGTCGCTGGCCAGAAACCAGCCCATGGCGCCCGTCTCCTGCCCGTCGCGCATCAGGTAGAAGCCCAAGGAAGAGGTGCCCAAGTCGGACTCGTCGGTCAGCATGGCCAGCTCCAGGATGGACTCCGAACCGTACTGCTGGCTCCAGGAGCCTACCCATTCGTCGGGCTCGTAGAGGGTGTAGACGCCGTCGTCTATCACGGTGCGGGCTGCGGCCAGGGCGCCGTCGTAGTCGGCCATGTAGAGCTTCACGCGGGCCTGCAGGGCCAGGTTGGCGTAGTAGCCCACGTAGCCGTCGCGCGGACTCTTGTCGGCGGCCAGCAGGGGCTCGGCTTCCTCCAAGTCGGAGACTATCTGGCGGTAGTTCTCCTCCACAGTGGCGCGGGTGGGCTGTGCGCTCACGTCGAGGGGGCGGGTGATGTTGGGCACGCCCGGCGAGGTTTTGTCATACGTGTAGGGCAGTCCGTAGAGGCGCACGAGGTCGAAGTAGAACAGGGCGCGCAGCGTCAAGGCCTGTCCGCGGGCCAGGGTGAAGTCGTCTTCCGAGCCGGCGGCCTCGAGGCGGTCAATGTTGTCCAGCAAGGTGTTGACCTGCAGTATGCAGTAGTATATCTGGCTCCAGAAGCCGGAATAGGTGCTTGTGGTGGGCGTGTGGTTGAAGGTGTAGAGGTCGTCCAGCCCGCGGCCCGACATGTAGATGGTGAGGTCTCCGCCCTTGGCGTCGGCATACATGAACATGTTTCGCCCGTAGTAGGCGTAAGAGGTCATGGCGCTCATCACGCCGTTCAGCACCACCTGGGCGTCTTGGGGCGTGGCCACGGCCTCTTCGGCGTTGCCCGAGTTGGTGGGCTCCATGGTGAGGAAATCGTCGCACGAGGCGAACGTGAGGGCGGCGCACAGGCCCAGTGCCAGCGCCGGCAGTCGGTATAGTTTGTTGATGAGGTGTTTCATTGTTACCTTATTTTAGGGGTTAGTGTTTAGTGATTAGTGATGAATGCGCTGTGTGGTCTGATTCTTCAGCCGCAGATGACGCGGATGACGCAGATTTTATATTTTCTCTGCTCATGACAAGTACGTGGGCGAAGCCCCTACAGAATCCGTGTCATCCGTGTCATCTGCGGATGAAAAATGTTCCCTTAGAACTTCAGCTCGATGCCGAAGACGAAGGTCTTTCCGATAGGCGTTTCCCAGCCGCGGGTGCCGTATTCGCTCACCTCGGGGTCGGCGTCCTTGTACTTGGCGATGGTCCAGAGGTTGCTGCCGTTGAAGAACAGGCGGGCGCTGCTGATGCTGGCCTTCCTCGTCCACCGGCGTGGCAGTGTATAGCCAAGGGACAGGGTCTTAAGGCGCAGGTAGCTGGCGTTGTGTACGTGGCGGCTGCTGTATTGCTGGGCATCGGTCAGGTCCACGCCCTCGATGCGGGGCTCGGTGCCGTCGGGGTTGGAGGGCGTCCAGAGGTTGTCGTAGTAGTTTTTGGCGTGGATGCGCTCCCAGTAGTAGCCGTCGTCGGCCACGTCCATGTAGGCGCCGTCGTAGAGGCTGCCGCCTATCTTGTAGGTGAAGTTCAGTGCCAGGTCGATGCCTTTCCAGGACACGGAGGTGTTGACGCCGCCATATACCTTGGGCACGGCGTTGCCTATGACGGTGTAGTTGGCCTGGTTGTAGTCGTAGGTGGCGCCGCGGCCGTTGTAGAGGAAGTCGCCCGCCTTCGGGTCCGCAGGGTTATTGACGTAGTACACGCTCTTGCCGTTGGTGCGGTCCACGCCGGCCCATTCGTAGCCGTAGAAGGCGAGGGTGGACTGGCCTTCGCGGTAGATGAACATGGCGCGGTCGTCGCTGCTGGTGGGGTCGTACCAGATGATGTCGGCATCGCCATACAGCTCCTTCACCTCCGAGCGGAGGAAGGTGGCGTTGGCGCCCAGCGTCCAGAGCCAGCCGTTGCGGTCGATGATGTCACCGCTCAGCTCCAGCTCGATGCCGTGGTTGTTGATGCAGCCCACGTTCTGCAGGGTGGACGAGAAGCCGGTGACCATGGAGATGGGCACGTCCTGCAGCAGGTTCTTGGAGTTGCGGTTGAAGTATTCCACCGTACCGCGCAGGCGCTGGTTGAAGAGGCCGAAGTCCAGGCCGACGTTGGTGTTGTAGCTCGTCTCCCACGACAGGTTGGCGTTGGCCGCGGTGCTGATGGCTCCTCCGGGCTGTCCGTTGTAGCGGTTGGAGTAGTTTATGAGGCTCATGTAGCCGTAGTTGTCGGTGGGCAGGGTGCCGTTCACGCCGTAGGATGCGCGCAGCCTCAGGTTGCTCAGCCAGCCCGTGGTGCCTTGCATGAAGCCCTCCTTCAGCACGTTCCAGGCGGCGGCCACCGACCAGAAGTTGCCCCAACGGTGGTCGGCGCTCAGTCGCGAGGAGCCGTCGCGGCGGTAGGAGCCGGACAGGAAGTAGCGTTCGTCATAATTATAGTCTACCTTGGAGAGGATGGACACCATGGAGTTTCCCCAGCTGTAGCCCGACGAGGTCTGCACGCCGGCCGTGGAGATGGCATGGATGGTGCTGGTGGGGAAGTTGCTTCCGGTGGCCTCGGTGTAGTCGGCCACGTTCTTCTCGGCCTCGAAGCCGGCCATCAGTCCCAGGGTGTGGCGGTCGGCAAAGGTGTTGGTGTAGTTGGCCGTGGTGGACGATACCCACTTCTCGTAGTTGGTGCGGAACTCGCTCATGGTGCCGTTGTCCGCCGAGCCGTAGAAGTGGTTGGCGCTGTAGTAGTAGTAGTCCTTCACCATGGTGTTGTCGTAGGAGAAGACCGAGCGCACGTCCAGTCCCGGCAACAGGTGCAGCGTCAGCGTCTCGGCGGCCAAGAGGCGCGAGGTGGTGGAGTTGTTGTCCCACTCGTTGTCGTAGTACAGGTTGTTGTAGGCCAGGCTGCCGTATTGGTCGGTCCAGGGCAGGCCGGTCTTGTAGTCCGTAGGCCAGTAGAGGCCCCACAGCAGGTTGTGTGCCTGCATGAAGTAGTTGGTGCGGGTGTTTCGGGTGTCGTTGTATCCCGTCTTCTCCATGCGGGTGTAGCTGGCGTTGGTGGTGAGCTCCATGAATTTGCCCACGTTCTGCGTTAGGTTCAGTCGGCCGGAGATGCGGTCGAAGCTGTTCACGCGCAGGCGTCCGTCGTCCTTGGTGTAGGACAGCGAGGTGTAGTAGTTGGTGTTTTGCGTAGCGCCGCTCACGCTCATGTCGTAGCTCTGGTACACGCCGGTGCGGAAGTAGGCCTTGTCCCAGTCGAAGTACTTGCCCTGGCGGCCGGAGTTGTCATACTCCAGAATGTTGACGCGCTCGTAGGGCGAGGTGCCGTTGGTGGTGAACTGGTAGCCGTGCATGTTGAAGCGGTCGTTCAGCATGTCGATGGCGGTCTGCGTGGCGGCGGCAGCGTCGTCGCCCTGCGACAGGCCGTAGTCGTAGAACACGGAGTAGAGCATGTCCACATTCTCCTGCACGCTGGCGGGCTCGTAGTTCTGCGTGGCCCACGAGGGGGTGAATCCCACTTCGGCCTTCAGCGTCACCACGGGCTTGCCTATCTTGCCGCGCTTGGTGGTGATGAGGATGACGCCGTTGGCCGCGCGCGAGCCGTAGAGCGAGGAGGCTGCGGCGTCCTTCAGCACGGAGATGGACTCGATGTCCTCGGGGTTGAGGGTGTTCATGATGTTGTTGGTGGAGTAGAGCTCGCCGTCCATCTGCCCGGTGTTTCCCGACGATACGGGCACGCCGTCGATGACGTAGAGGGGCTCGTTTCCGGCGTTCATCGAGCCGATGCCGCGTATGCGGATGGCGGGTGCCGAGCCGGCCTGTCCGGAGTTGTTGGTGAGCTGCAGTCCGGCCACCTTACCGTTCAGCGCGTTCTCGAAAGTGGTGGTGGGGATGCCCTCCATGTCGCCCGCCTTCACCAGCGAGGCCGAGCCGGCGTAGCTGCTCTTCTTGGCGGTGCCGTAGGCCACCACCATCACTTCGTCGAGCATCTCGGTGTCGTTGCGCAAAGTAACCTTCACGTAGGGGCGGATGTCCATCTCGGTGGTCTTCATGCCCAGGTAGGAGATGACTAGCCGGCGGGCGTCAGCCGGCACGTTGGCCAGGGTGAACTTGCCGTCCACGTCGGTCACCGTGCCCAGCGTGGTTCCCTTCACTTGCACTGCCGCCCCTATGACGGGCTGGTTGTCTTCTTCGCCCAGCACGATGCCTTCTACCTGGCGCGTTGTCTGCTGGGCCTGTGTCACGCCCATTCCCACCAAGAGAAAGGCGAGGCACCACAGGATAAATTGTCTTTTCATACTACTTCCTATATTTGCGGATTAAACATTGTCTGTCTTTTTACCTTGTTGTCTATTCTGTTTTCATCCTTAGCCCGTGGAAGCGAAACAAAGGCACGCTATGCCTTTTGGACTGCAAATATAGGAAAAAAGTTTCTTTCTTCTTCTTTTTTTCGTAAATATGTAGCAAAATAGTATAAAAGTAGGCGGTAGACAGTAGACTGTCAGTCGGCATAGGTAATGACCAGGTCGGGATAGACTTTGGCCAGCACCTCCATGTTGTGCTCGATAAGCCGGGCTTCGCGGGAGAGCACCAGCGTCTTCAAGGGGCACGCCAGCGACGGGTTAATGTAGAGCCCCTCCGGCGAGTAATCGTTCCAGTTTACCGGACAGAATCGCTGGAGTTTCTTGTGGATGCCCAAATCCAGATGCTCGATAAGGGTGCCGTAGCACGACAAGTTGACCAGCTCCGGGTTCCGGCTCAGGTCCAGCCGGGAGATGGGGCTGTTGTCGCACCACAGTATTCGTAGCTGCGGGTTGTGGCTCACGTCCAAAGCGGTAAGTTCGGAAGTGTTGCCGCATACAAGTTCCCGCAACTGCGCATTCCCGCTTACGTTCACCGTGCTGAGCCGGCACCCCGCGCACTCCAGCACGCTCAGGGCCAGGTTATGGCTGACGTCGAGGGAGGTTATCTCGGCATTTGAGTTGCAATTGAGGTAACTGAGGGAGGCGTTTTGACTCACGTCCAACGAGCTAAGCGCATTGCTGTAGCACAACAGAGATTCAAGAGCCTTGTTGTTTGTAACATCGAGGGAAGTCAGCTTGCAATTGCTACACTCCAGCCGCGTCAAGGCCTTGTTGTGGCTGACATCGAGCGAGGACAGGGGATTATCATTGCACATCAGTTCTTTGAGGGCGGGGTTTTGGCTCACGTCCAGCGTAGTCAGTCCGGTAGAGGCGCACCGCAGCACTTCGAGGGCGGGGTTGTGAGTGACATCCAGCTCGGTAATCCCGCAGCCGATGCAATCCAAATACACCAGCTCCGGGTTCCGGCTCACGTCGAGGGAGGTAAAACCGTTCCCAAGGTCCAAGTATTTCAGCGAGCGGAAGAGGCTGGCATCCATCGCGCGCTCCAGTCCCAGTATCCGGCAAGAGATTTCCAGGAACTCCAAGTTTTTGAAGTACTCCAATCCTTTGAAGCTGCTGATTTCTTCCCCAAGAGTGTACTGGATACTGTTAAACATAAGCACCTTCACCGCCTCGGCCTCCATCTGCGAAATCTTCCCGTCGCCGTTCTTGTCTACTTGGATAACGTAAGTCTGGCCGTCCCACTCTATCTTCTGGGTGGCCAGCAGGCACGCTTCCAGCGCAGGGTCTTCAAACTCAATGATGGGGCTGTTATCTTCCACAGGTTCGGGGTTGGGGTCAACGCCCGGTTCTTCCTCGCCGCCGCAAGCGCACAGGGCAAGGGATGCACAGAGGCAAAACAATAATGACTTCTTCTTCATGCTACTGATAAGGTATTGATAGATTGGTATTGCACAAAGATAAACATTTTATTTCAGAAGACTACTATCTACTGACTACTGACTACCGACTACTCCCCCGCCATGCTGTCCGAGAACTCATTAACTGCTGTCATTTTGCACTGTCATCCTGAGTGCAAACGAAGCCCGCTTATTTCCGCTGTCGGGAGATGCTTCACTGACGTTCAGCATGACAGAATGATAAGACATTAATGCTTTTCGGACAATCCTCCGACTACCTGCTCCAAGCCCCGCCCATGTACCCCGGCACCTCGGGCCGAAGCATGGGGCCGCCGCGAAAGCGGTCGCCCTTGTGCACGGCGTTGCGGATAATCTCGTAGATGATGGGGCCTACGTCCAGGCCGAGGTCGAACTTGGGCAGCTTCACGGTGGGGATGACCACGGGCAGCGTGGTCCACCGCCCGGTGGAGCGGTCGTAGTAGCGCTGCACGCCCAGCTCCAGGCTGAAGCGCTCGCCCAGGTCGAAGCCCACGGAGCCGCCATAGTGCCAGTCCGGCCGGTTGGGGAAGCGGCCCACGGCGGTGCCTCCGAAGACGTTGAACCACACGTGCTCCTGCGGCTGGTAGGTCAGCCGGCCGTCCAGCTCCACGGCCATGCGCGTCAGGTGCGTCATGCTGAGCTTCGTGGCGTTGGCCGCGGCTTGCAGGCGCAGGCGGTCGTTCAGCTGGCGCACGTAGGTCAGTCCGGCCTCCGTCTGCACGCCCAGCCCGGGCAGGGAGTAGCGTCCGCCCCGCCCGTAGATGGCGTTGTCGCCCCACGTCGCGATGGGTCCGCCCGTGCTGTAGTCGCCCCGGAACATGGGCGAGGGGTTGGTGTAGTAAGGCGGAATGTACTCCGGCGGTACGGCGGGCGGCGTGAAGGTCATGGGGTGCGCGTCGTCGTCCACGGCGGCACGGCGTGTCGGGAGGGTAGCGTTCACGGCACCGGCAGTTGTCCCCGTGCCGGAGGCAGCAGAGCGGAGGCGGTCGGCCCCCTGCGGCAGCGTGCGCACCGAGTCGGGCACCTCCGGGCGCGTGCGGTCTTCCTGCGCGCGGGCCTGGGGAACGGCCATCAGCAGGGCGGCGGCCATCAGCAGCATGGGGGCAATGCGTTTCATAAACATGGGTCTTGTTTTTGTAAAGCGATGATATTGTCCTAACAAAGGTAGGCAATAGGGGCGGACTTTGCAAGGGGTGGTAAGACTATTTAAGAAAATGAAGAATGAAGAATCGCGCTTCGCGCTGGAATGAAGAATGCCATGCGGCATCCCTGAGAATTCTTCATTCTTCGTTCTTCATTCTTCATTAAAGAAACTCCCTCCTGTCGCAGTATCACTACCGCGCTGGCGATGGTAATCTACCGTGCTGGCGATGGTAGGCCACCGCGCCCGTCCTGCAAGGCTTTTCCGCAAGGCGGAGGCGGCGGTTACATTTTGCTTCAAAAGGGAGGGGAATACGGGTATTTTTGTCGCAATCATCTTGCAGAAATGCCCGTTTCGCTGACAAAACAGCCCGAAATAGCGGCATCCGACTTACACTTCGGCACGGCGCTAAGGGGAAATCCTTGCGATTTTCGGCGGCGCACAACCCCCTGCCCGGAAAAATCGGCGGGATTTCGGCCTTATTTAACACTTCGTAAGACTTCTGCCCCCTACCCTGCCCCGCCGCAAAAATCCGCCCGCCAATTCTCAATTCTTAATTCTCAATTCTCAATTTATTAGTACCTTTGCCGAAGAAAAGAACAATCAGGAGAAACGAATGGAGTTTAACTACGATGTCATAGTAATCGGTGCCGGCCACGCGGGATGCGAAGCTGCCTCGGCCGCCGCACGCCTCGGGTCGAAGACGTGCCTCATCACCATGGACATGAACAAGATTGCGCAGATGAGCTGCAACCCCGCCATAGGCGGCATTGCCAAGGGGCAGATTGTGCGCGAAATCGACGCCTTAGGCGGATTTACCGGACTGGTGACGGACCGCACCGCCATACAGTTCCGCCTGCTGAACCGCTCGAAGGGTCCCGCCATGTGGAGCCCGCGCGCGCAGTGCGACCGCGCCAAGTTCATCTGGGCCTGGCGCGAGGTGCTGGAGAACACGCCCAATCTGCACATCTGGCAGGACACCGTGCGACGGCTGCTGGTGACGGACGGCGAGGTGCGGGGCGTGGAGACGGTGTGGGGCGTGACGTTCCGCGCCCGGTGCGTGGTGCTGACGGCGGGCACTTTCCTGAACGGACTGATGCACGTGGGCCGCGCCATGGTGCCCGGCGGACGCATGGCCGAGCCGGCCAGCTACGAACTGACGGAGTCGATAGCCGCGCAGGGCATCAGTTACGGACGCATGAAGACGGGCACACCCGTGCGCATAGACGGCCGAAGCGTGCACTACGAGGACATGGAGCTGCAGCCGGGCGAGGCGGACTTCCACAAGTTCTCCTTCCTCGACACGCCCCAACGCCCCCTGCGCCAGCTGCCCTGCTGGACGTGCTTCACCAACGAGGCCGTGCACGAGGTGCTGCGACGCGGGCTGCCGGACTCGCCCTTGTACAACGGCCAGATTCAGAGCATAGGGCCGCGCTACTGTCCCAGCATCGAGACGAAAATCGTGACCTTCCCCGACAAGCCGCAGCACCAGCTCTTCCTCGAGCCCGAGGGCGAAGACACGCGCGAGCTGTACCTCAACGGCTTCTCCTCGTCCCTCCCCCTGGACATCCAGCTGGAGGCCATCCGGCGGATGCCGGCCTTCCGCGACGTGGTCATCTATCGCCCCGGCTACGCCATAGAGTACGACTACTTCGACCCCACGCAGCTGAAGCACACGCTGGAGACGAAACGCGTGCAGGGCCTCTTCCTGGCCGGACAGGTGAACGGCACCACGGGCTACGAGGAAGCCGCCGGACAGGGCATCGTGGCGGGCATCAACGCCCACATCCGTTGCCACGGCGGAGAGCCCTTCACCCTGGGCCGCGACGAAGCCTACATAGGCGTGCTGATTGACGACCTGGTGACCAAAGGCGTGGACGAGCCCTACCGCATGTTCACCTCGCGGGCCGAATACCGCATACTGCTGCGCATGGACGATGCCGACATGAGACTGACCGAACGCTCCTACCGCCTCGGCCTGGCCGATGCCCATCGCTACGAGTTGCTCCGCACCAAGCGCGAGGCCGTGGGCCACCTGGTGGAGTTTGCCCGCCGCTACTCCATCAAGCCCGCGCTCATCAACCCCGCGCTCGAGGCATTGGGCACCACCCCCCTACGCCAAGGCTGCAAGCTGGTGGACCTGCTGAACCGTCCGCAGCTCACCATCGACAACCTGGCGCCCCACATCCAGGCCTTCCGCCGCGAGCTGGACAAGCTCACCGACCGCCGCGAGGAAATCATCGAGGCCGCCGAAATACTCATCAAGTACGAAGGCTACATTGCCCGCGAGCGGCAGATTGCCGACAAGCTGGGCCGGCTGGACAGCATCAAGATAAAGGGCAAATTCGACTACGCCTCGCTGCAGTCCCTCTCCACCGAGGCACGGCAGAAACTGGCCAAGATAGACCCGGAGACCATCGGGCAGGCCAGCCGCATTCCCGGCGTGTCGCCCAGCGACATCAACGTGCTGCTGGTGCTGTGCAACCGCTGAGCAGGGCGCAGCGTTCCACGTGAAACAAACAATTCAATAAACGAAATAAAACAACTGATTATGAGCAAAGAAACACTGAGAAAGAGCATCCGGGAGATACCCGATTTCCCGAAGCCCGGCATCCTGTTCTACGACGTTACCACCATGTTCAAGGACGTGGCCGCCCTGCGCGAATTGTCGGACACGCTGTACGACATGTATCGAGACAAAGGCATCACCAAGGTGGTGGGCATCGAGTCGCGCGGCTTCATCATGGGCGGACTGCTGGCTGCCCGCCTGGGCGCCGGATTCGTGCCCGTGCGCAAGCCCGGCAAGCTGCCCGCCGAGACCATCGAAATAAGCTACGCCAAGGAGTATGGCACGGACACCATACAGATTCACCGCGACGCCATTGAGCCCGGAGACGTGGTGCTGATGCACGATGACCTGCTGGCCACGGGAGGCACCATGAAGGCCGCCTGCCAACTGGTGCAAAGCATGAGCCCGCAGAAGGTGTACGTCAACTTCATCATCGAGCTGAAGGCCCTGCACGGACGCGACGTCTTCGGGCCGGACGTGGAACTGGAAACGATACTGCAACTTTAGTAAATTGAGAATTGAGAATTAAAAATTGAGAAATAAGCAGGAATATGCCTCGATTATCTGCTCCCTATTTCTCAATTTTTAATTCTCAATTCTCAATTCTCAATTCCCCATGGACATTCTCAAGAACAACCCCTACCTGGCGGGCATTGTGCACAACCTGCCCGAAAGCCCCGGCATCTACCAGTACCTCAACGCCGAGGGCACCATCATCTACGTGGGCAAGGCCAAGAGCCTGAAACGGCGCGTATCCAGCTACTTCAACCGCGAGCACGAGTCGGGCAAGACGCGCCTGCTCGTCAGCAAGATTGCCGACATACGCTACATCGTGGTCAACACCGAGGAAGACGCCCTGCTGCTGGAGAACAACCTCATCAAGAAGTACAAGCCCCGCTACAACGTGCTGCTGAAGGACGACAAGACCTACCCCAGCATATGCGTGCAGAACGAGCCCTTCCCCCGCGTGTTCCGCACGCGGAAAATCGTGCGCAACGGCTCCACCTACTTCGGCCCCTACAGCCACATCCCCAGCATGCTGGCCGTGCTCGACCTCATCAAGCACCTCTACCCCCTGCGCACGTGCCACTACAACCTCTTGCCGGAGAACATCCGCGCGGGCAAGTTCCGCGTCTGCCTGGAGTATCACATACACAACTGCGCCGGGCCCTGCGTGGGCAAGCAGACCGAGGAAGAGTACCTGCAGAACATTGCCCAGGTAAAAGAGATTCTGAAGGGAAACACCCAGCAGGTGGAACGCATGCTCTACCGCCAGATGCAGGAGCTGGCCGAGGAAATGCGCTTCGAGGAGGCACAGCGCGTGAAGGAGAAGTATCTGCTGGTAGAGGCCTACCGGTCGAAGTCGGAAGTGGTGAACAGCGCGCTGCACAACATCGACGTGTTCAGCATCGAGGAGAACGAAGAGCAAAGCTCGGCCTACGTGAACTACCTGCACATCACCAACGGAGCCATCAACCAGGCCTTCACCTTCGAGTACAAGAAGCGGCTGAACGAGTCGCTCGAAGAGCTGCTGGCCCTGGGCATCGCCGAGATGAGGGAACGCTACCGCAGCCGCTCGCACGAAATCATCGTGCCCTTCGACCCCGGCATCGAGCTGAAGGACGTGGTGTTCACCATCCCCCAACGGGGCGACAAGAAGAAGCTGCTGGACCTCTCGCTGCTCAACGTGAAGCAGTACAAGGCCGACCGCCTGAAGCAGTCCGACAAGCTGAACCCCGAGCAACGCTCGCTGCGCCTGCTCAAGGAGTTCCAGCAGATGCTGCACCTGGACCGCCCGCCCCTGCGCATAGAGTGCTTCGACAACTCGAACACGCAGGGCAGCGACCCCGTGGCCGGCTGCGTGGTCTTCCTCAAGGGCAAGGCCGCCAAGCAGGAGTACCGCAAGTACAACATCAAGACCGTCTCCGGGCCCGACGACTACGCCTCCATGCAAGAGGTGGTGCGCCGCCGCTACACCCACGCGCTGGAAGACGGCTCCCCCCTGCCCGACCTCATCATTACCGACGGCGGCAAGGGGCAGATGAGCGCCGTGAAAGAGGTGCTCGACGAGCTGGGCGTGAATATCCCCATAGCCGGACTGGCCAAGGACGACCGCCACCGCACCAACGAGCTGCTCTACGGCTTCCCCCCGCAGGTCATCGGCATGAAGCAAGGCACGCCCCTGTTCCGCCTCCTCACCTACATTCAGGACGAAGTGCACCGCTACGCCATCTCCTTCCACCGCCAGAAGCGCAGCAAGCGCCAGGTGGCATCGGAGTTGGACGGCATACGCGGCATCGGCCCCAAAGCCAAGGCCGACCTGCTGCGCGAGTTCAAGAGCGTGAAGCGCATCCGCGAAGCCACCTTCGACGCCCTCGCCGCCGTGGTGGGCCAGGCCAAGGCGCGCGTGCTGGAGGAGCACTTCGGGAAAGAAACTCAAGGGGAAAAGGCATAAAAAAAGACGGGCATGGCAGGTGGAGAATAGCTATAACTTATTGGCAACCAAGCATTAACAATCACACTGACACGCCCGTTTCGGCTCCACGGGGAGGGAGGGAGCCAAGGTGTCAGACGCCCAGGCGGAAGTTTGCCACGCTGACGGGCTCCAAAGACACCTCTTCGAACTTGTTGACGCAACCATCGCCTGCGGGGCACTGCGAGCAGAGGCCCAGCCAAAGCGTCTGCGGGTACTCGTTCTTGTACAGGCGCACCATCTGCCACTTCGCCTTATCGAGCGAGTAGTAGCAGGCAAAGGTGTGCGTGTCCGACGAAATCTTCAGGTACACCCAGGGCTGGCTGATGACATCGTGGTTATTGTCGTCCGACGTGCCGCGCGTGCGCACCGACACCACGCGGTGGTTGCCCCGCTCGTCTTGCTCGAAGGCCAGCTTCTGCCACAGCCTGTCGCCGGCAAAGACAAAGAGGTCGGCCGCCGTGTAGACGTCTTCGGGCGCAAAGCCCGGCGTCACCTTGGCGGTAAAGGTGAAAGGCTTCGTGTTGTCCACCTCCGCCAGCAGCATGGGCGCCGTGGCCACGGGCTGCTTGCCCTCGGCCGGGTCGCAGAAGAAGTCGGTCTGGCCGCCGCAGCGGAATTCCATCACCCCCTCCTCTACCTGCACGCCCCGGTCGGCGCCGTTGAGCGCGCGGGTAAACGTCACGTTGCCGAAGGAGATGTTGCACTCGGCGTGCTGCACCGTCCACACGGCGCTTTCCGCGCCCGCTGCCGCCTTTTCTCCGGCTGCGGCTACTCCGGCTTCAGCCTTGGGCTTGCATCCGCCCAGGGCCAGCAATCCGCCCAGCAGGGCGCAACAAACAAATGTCTTTTTCATCGCTTATTCCTAATTATTGGTTACTTTTGCGGTGCAAAGATGGGCGAAAAGCCCGGAAGGCGCAATAGTCAAAATTAACCAATTTGCCACGCTATGCACACTCAGGAAGAAAAGCTGAAACAGCTGCTCAGCGCACAGCCGTTTGCCGGCGGGCAGGGGCAGCAGGAAGTCTTGGAGAAAAGGAAAAGGCAGGCCGAGGCCTTTGTGGAGATTGAGAACGGCATTGCCGTCCTGTCCGACTACCTGCACGCCCGCAGCTACATCTGGGCAGGCAGCTTCGGCCGCCTCATAGGCATCGGGCACAGCCCCGCCACCATCAGCTCGGCGTTCGAGGACGAGATATTCCGCTGCCTCCTGCCCGAAGACCTGGTGGAACGCCACGTGCTGGAGCTGCACTACTACCGCTTCATGCAGTCCGTCCCCCTCGACGCGCGGCAGGACTACCACACCCTGTGCCAGATACACTTCCGCCTGGCCAACGGCGCCATAGCCCCCGTGCTGCACCGCACGTGCTACCTGGAAAGCCTGCCCGACGGCAGCGTGTGGCTCGCCCTGTGCCTCTACACCCCCTGCGGGAGTGCCGAAGGCCAACGCGCCATTCCCCCGCAGATAGTGAACCATGCCACCGGCGAAACCATTCCCTACGACCGCTACGGGCAGCTAGACCGGCAGTTGCTCAGCCCCCGCGAGGCCGAAGTGCTGGCCCTGCTGGCCCGGGGCTGCAGCAGCAAGCAGGTGGCCCGGCAGCTGTGCATCGCCACCAACACCGTCTACCGCCACCGGCAGAACATCCTGGCCGCCCTGCAGGTGAGCAACACCGCCATGGCCGTGCAGGTAGGCATCCGCCTGGGCCTTATCTAAACCCCTCCCGCCGGCGATGGAAGGCTACCGAGCGGGCGTAGTATCGCCACCGAGCGGGCGTAGGAAGGCTGGTACGGCAGGCATTTTCCACTGCCCGCGTTTTGCCATATCCGGGCAAATGCTTATATTTGCAGGGCAATAACTACGGTATGGGCAATTGGGAAAAACAACAAGAAGCACGGAAAGAAGGCAGGGAGAAAGACAAAACACGCCGTGAAAAGCTGGCAGGATATTTCTTCAACCTCTCGCAACTTGCTTTTGCCGGGCTCGTCATCGGATGGATAACCCCGCTGGCCTCCAAATCCGACACTGCCCAAGATTGGGCCGTATTGGCAGGAGGAATTGCATTTACCACCGTATTTGCCGCCATAGGAAACAAGATATTGAAATACTAAAAAAGACATACGACTATGGACATGCTCGCAGCAACATATATCATCGGCAGCATCATCGGCCTGGGAATCCTTGTCTGGCTTTATACCAAATCGGGAAAGAGGTGGCTGCAAAACCTCTGATGCCCTCTCCTTGCCCCATAATTTCCCGCTACAAAAAGTCCCACTCCCCTCACACTTTCCCCCTATCCGCGCTACAGGGAAACAAAAAAATCTGTATCTTTGTACTCCGCGATGCCATTTTTGTAAATGGCAAACGGGAATTCAGTTTAGGCGCGGATTACGCGGATTTCACGGATATATTATTTGTGAAATCCTTGTTATTCACTATTCTATGATAAAACTTAATCCGTGAAATCCGCGTAATCCGCGCCTAAAAATACACCGATAAACCATCATTCGACAAAGAAGCGAAATGAGAATAGTCATCCAACGCACCGCCCACGCCTCCGTCACCATCGGCGGAAGGCAGAAGTCCGCCATAGGCCGCGGGCTGCTCATACTGGTGGGCATAGAAGACAGCGACGGCCGGGAAGACATCGACTGGCTGACGCACAAGATAGTGAACCTGCGCGTGTTCGACGACGCCGAGGGCGTGATGAACCGCTCCGTGCTCGACGTAGGGGGCGACCTGCTGGTCGTCAGCCAGTTCACCCTGCACGCCTCCACCCGCAAGGGCAACCGCCCCAGCTACATCCGCGCCGCGCGCCCCGAGGTGGCCGTGCCCCTGTACGAACAGTTCTGCCAGACGCTCTCCGCCGCCCTGGGCAAGCCCGTGCAGACGGGCGAGTTTGGCGCCGACATGAAGGTGGAACTGCTGAACGACGGGCCGGTGACGATACTGATGGATACGAAGCAGAAAGAGTAGGCATGTAGTGATTAGTGGTTAGTGATTAGTGATTAATACGTACTTGTCACTCCCCACTAATCACTGATCACTAACCCATTAATCACTAATCACTAACCCGCTAATCACTAATCACTAACCCGCTAAACACTACCAACGTGACTATAGAAGAAGCCCAACAACAAGTAGACCGGTGGATACGCCAATACGGCGTGCGCTACTTCAGCGAGCTGACCAACATGGCCGTGCTCACCGAAGAAGTGGGCGAGCTGGCACGCGTCATGGCCCGGCGCTACGGCGACCAGTCGTTCAAGCCCGGCGAAAGCGACAACCTGGAAGAAGAGCTGGCCGACGTGCTCTGGGTCCTCATCTGCCTGGCCAACCAGACAGGCACCGACCTCACCCAAGCCTTCCGCCGAACCCTTGAGAAGAAAACTGCCCGAGACAAAGAAAGGCACATCAATAACCCCAAACTGAAAGAATGATAATGGAGACAACTAACGAACAACCCACGCAAAGCAAGTACGACGCCGCACTGGCCAAGTACAACACCCGGCTGACAGACGCCGAAGTAGCCGCCCAAGTGGCCGGCATCATCGAGGGCAAGGTGGCCGAAAACGACCGCCCCGAGGTGAAGCAATTCCTCTTCCACTGCATCGACCTCACCACCCTATCCACCACCGACAACGACCAGAGCGTGATGAGCCTCACCCAGGCCGTCAACCGCCTGGACGAAGAGCACCCCGACCTGAAGAACGTGGCCTCCATCTGCGTCTACCCCGTATTCGCCGAAACCGTGCGCGACACGCTGGAGGTGGACGACGTGCACATCACCTGCGTCAGCGGGGGCTTCCCCTCGTCGCAGACCTTCCCCGAGGTGAAGGTGGCCGAAACCGCCATGGCCATCATGGAGGGAGCCGACGAGATAGACATCGTGATGAGCGTAGGAAAGTTTCTGGCCGGAGACTACGAGGCCCTGTGCGACGAAATTCAGGAGCTGAAGGAGACGTGCCGGCAACGCACGCTGAAAGTCATACTCGAAACCGGCGCCCTGGGCCCGATGGCGAACGTGAAGAAAGCCTCCATACTGGCCATGTATGCCGGGGCCGACTTCATCAAGACCAGCACCGGCAAGCAGCAGCCCGCCGCCACGCCCGAGGCTGCCTACGTGATGTGCCAAGCCATCCGCGAGTACTACGAGCAGACGGGCACGCGCATAGGCTTCAAGCCCGCCGGAGGCCTCAGCACGGTGCACGACGCACTGGTGTACTACACCATCGTCAAGGAAGTGCTGGGCGAGGAGTGGCTCAACAACAGCCTCTTCCGCCTGGGCACCAGCCGCCTGGCCAACTTGCTGCTGAGCGACATCTTAGGACAGGAAGTGAAGTGGTTCTGAAAAGAGACGGGGCGGGTCACTTGTCCCGCTCCACCACGTAGTCCAGGTAGGCGGTGAAGGCGCGGCGCAGGCTGTCGTCGGCGAGGCCGGAAATGAATTCGAGGGCACGGTCGCGATACTGGTGCATGACGCACGAGGCATACTCCATGCCTCCGTTGTCCTTGGTGAACTGCACCAGGCGGCCGATGTCGTCGGGCGAGGCGGTGCCGCGCTTCACGCGCACGGCCAGGTCGCGCATCAGGGGGTCGGCCACGTTGTTCAGCACGTACAAGGCAGGCAGCGTCAGCTTGCCCTCGTGCATGTCGTTGCCCGTGGGCTTGCCCACCGCGGGGCTGTCGAAGTAGTCGAATATGTCATCCTTTATCTGAAAGCAGATGCCGATGTTTTCGCCCAAGAGGCGGGCGCGTTCGGCCTGCGCGTCGGTGGCGCCGGCGGCCAGTGCCCCTGCCTTGGTGCAGGCGGCAAAGAGGGCGGCAGTCTTCTTGCGGATGACGTCGAAGTATATGGATTCCGAAAAGTTCAGGTTGTCCACGTTGGAGAGTTGCAGCAGTTCGCCCTCGGCCAGGTCCTGGCCCAGGCGCGCCACGACCTCGATGATGCGGTGGTCGCGCGTCAGCTCCACCTGCACCAGGGCGGTGGCCAGCAGGAAGTCGCCGGCCAGCACGGCCACCTTGTTGTTGAACACGGCGTTGACCGAGAGTTGCCCGCGCCGCTCGCCGCTTTCGTCCACCACGTCGTCGTGCACCAGGCTGGCGGTGTGCAGCAGTTCGAGCGACACGGCCGAGTGGTAGGCCTCCGGGCCCGCCCCTCCGCATGCCTTGGCCACGAGCAGCAGCAGCATGGGGCGCATCATCTTGCCGTTCTTTTGCCGGATGTGCGCAATGACGCTTTGCAACAAGGGGTTGGAGCTGGAGAGCGAGTCGTCGAACAGTTGGCGGAACTCCTTCAGCTCGGCAGAAATGGGCGTTTGTATGAGAGTCAGATAATCCATGCTTTACTATATGTGTATCTACGTATGCCGCCCGGCCGCGCGCGGGGGCCTTCCTCGGTGTGCCTTGCCTGCCCCGGTGGCGTTGAAACACTCGCGCGGTGGCGTAGGAGGCCCACCGCGGCAGCGTTGAAACGCCCGGATACAAGGTATACAAAGGCATCCGCAAGGGCATGAGGCACCGGCCCGGCGGCTGCATACTGCGCTATTCGGTCACAAAAATAGTAATAAAACGCAGAATACGGTATTTTTTTGTACTTTTACCAAGAAAATAACGATAAATTCATGGAATCAGCAGACAAATTATTCCTTCTGGACGCTTACGCGCTCATCTACCGGGCTTATTATGCTTTTATCAAAGCGCCCCGCATCAACTCCAAAGGCTTCAACACGTCGGCCGTGCTGGGCTTTGTCAACACCCTCGAAGAAGTGCTGCGCAAGGAGCGGCCCTCGCACATCGGCGTGGCCTTCGACCCCGCCGGGCCCACCTTCCGCCACGAGGCCTACGAGCAGTACAAGGCGCAGCGCGAGGAGACGCCGGAGGTCATCCGCCTCTCCGTACCTATTATAAAAGACATCATCCGCGCCTACCGCATCCCCATACTCGAGGTGCCGGGCTACGAGGCCGACGACGTCATTGGCACCCTGGCCCTGGAGGCAGGCCGACGCGGCATAGACACCTACATGATGACGCCCGACAAAGACTACGGCCAACTCGTGGGCGGCACCGTGCGCATGTACCGCCCCAAGCACACGGGCGGCTTCGAGGTGATGGGGCCCGAGGAGGTCATGGCCAAGTTCGGCATCGCGAGCACCGCCCAGGTCATCGACATGCTGGGGCTGATGGGCGATGCGGCCGACAACATTCCCGGCTGTCCCGGCGTGGGCGAAAAGACGGCGCAGAAGCTCATCGCCCAGTTTGGCAGCATAGACAACCTCTTGGCCCATACCGACCAGCTGAAGGGTGCACTCCGCAAGAAGGTGGAGGAGAACAGCGAGCAGATACGCTTCTCCAAATTCCTGGCCACCATAAAGACCGACGTGCCCATTGCCCTCGACCTGCCCGCCCTGGTGCGCGAGCAGCCCGACGAGGGGGAACTGCGCCGGCTGTTCGGCGAGCTGGAGTTCCGCACCCTGGCGGACCGCGTGCTGGGCAAGTCCTCACCCACCCCGCCGGCGGCCGACCCCTATGCCGGCACCCTCTTTGCCCAACCCTCGGCTGCCGCCCCCGCCCAAGGCGATTTGTTTGCCGAAAATCCCGCCGGCGGCACAGCCCCTGCCGAAAATCGGCCTCTACAGTGCCTTCAAGACCTCGATGTAGACTACCAACTGGCTGACACCGAAGAAAAAAGGCAGGAAATGCTAAGAAAACTGCTGACAGCCGAAACGCTCGCGATAGACACCGAGACCACCGGCACCGAGCCCATGCTGGCCGACCTGGTGGGCATGAGCTTCTGCCCGGAGCCGGGACGTGCCTGGTACGTCCCCGTGCCCGCCGACCGCGCCGAGGCCACCCGCATCGTGCACTCCCTGCGTGCGCTCTACGAAAACCCGCACACCTTGAAGGTGGGGCAGAACATAAAGTACGACATGATAATGCTGCAAAACTACGGCGTGCGCGTCTGCGGTCCGCTGTTCGACACCATGCTGGCCCACTACGTCCTCCAGCCCGAGCTGCGCCACAACATGGACTACCTGGCCGAAATCTACCTGAACTACCGCACCATCCACATCGAAGAGCTGCTGGGCCACAAGGGCAGGGGCCAGAAGACCATGGCCGACCTCCCGCCCGCCGACGTCTACCGCTACGCCTGCGAGGATGCCGACGTCACCCTCCGCCTCCGGAACGTGCTGGATAAGGAACTCAAGCAAGCGGGCGCCGAAGCCTTGCTGCGCGACGTGGAGATGCCCCTGGTGCCCGTGCTCGTCAACCTGGAGACCAACGGCGTGCGCATAGACACCGCAGCCCTGCGGCAGACGTCGGAAGACTTCGGCACGCGGCTCCGCCAGATAGAGCAGGACATCTACCGCCTGGCCGGCGAAGTGTTCAACATCGCCTCGCCCCGCCAGGTGGGCGAAGTGCTCTTCGACCGCCTCAAGATTGACGCCAAGCCCAAGAAGACGAAGACCGGCCAGTACGTCACCTCCGAGGAGGTGCTCGAAAGCCTGCGTCCGCGCCACGCCATCGTGGGCCGCATACTGGAGTACCGCGGGCTGAAGAAGCTGCTGGGCACCTACGTAGACGCCCTGCCCCAGCTCATCAACCCCCGCACGGGGCGCATACACACGTCGTTCAACCAGGCAGTCACCGCCACCGGCCGCCTCAGCAGCAGCAACCCCAACCTGCAGAACATACCGGTGCGCGACGACGATGGCAAGGAGATACGCAAGGCCTTCATCCCCGACGACGGGTGCCGCTTCTTCTCCGCCGACTACTCGCAGATAGAACTGCGCATCATGGCCCACCTCAGCCAGGACCCCAACATGATTGAGGCTTTCACCGAAGGCCACGACATCCACGCCGCCACCGCCGCCAAGATATACCACGTGCCCCTGGAGGAAGTCACCCCCGACATGCGCCGCAAGGCCAAGACGGCCAACTTCGGCATCATCTACGGCATCTCGGTCTTCGGGCTGGCCGAACGCATGGGCGTTTCCCGCCAGGAGGCCAAGGAGCTGATAGACGGCTACTTTGCCACCTACCCGCAGGTGAAGGCCTACATGGACCGCAGCATCGAGGTGGCGCGCGCGCAGGGCTTCGTGGAGACCATCTTCCACCGCAAGCGTTACTTGCCCGACATCAACTCGCGCAACGCCACCGTGCGCGGCTATGCCGAGCGCAACGCCATCAACGCACCCATACAGGGCAGCGCGGCGGACATCATCAAGGTGGCCATGGCACGCATCTACCAGCGCTTCCAGGCCGAAGGCATCAAGGCCAAGATGCTGCTGCAGGTGCACGACGAACTGAACTTCAGTGTGCCGCCCCAGGAAGAAGAGCGCGTGCAGCGCATCGTCATCGACGAGATGGAGCACGCCTTCCCCATGCGCGTGCCCCTCAAGGCCGACTGCGGCTGGGGCGCCAACTGGCTGGAGGCGCACTGACCTGTGACTACTGCTTAAAATAGGAATTTATATGGCACACAGATGACACAGATTCTACGTGATGACCACAGATTTTTCCAGTATCTGTCATCCTGGAGCGGAACGCAGTGAAGTCGAAGGATCTCACATAAAGTACGTTCCTGTTAACGTGAGATTCTTCGACTACGCCCTTCGGGCTTCGCTCAGAATAACAGAAAAATAAAAACTGTGTAAATCTGTCCCATCTGTGTCATCTGTGTGCCGCCCCGATAAATTATCATTTTAAGTGCTTACTTACCCGAAATTTCCTATCTTTGTCCCCCGCTAATAAACAAATATTAACCATTAACACCATCCTACGAGATGAAAAACGCTTTATCTACCCTCTGGCTGCTGCTCGTGGCAGCCTTGCTGGCAGCATCCTGCCAAGAAGAAGAAACCGTGACCGACCTGCCCGGCGTGTCGCAATCCACCTGGACCACAGGCGTCACCATCGCTGCCGACGAGACATCGGCCGAATACACTTTCCAGGCCGCCGGGCCGTGGATAGCCAGCAGCCAGCAGAGCTGGTGCAAGGTCACCACCAAGGGTCAGGCAGGCGCCTCCACGCTGACCCTGACCTTCGAACCCAACCCCTCGCGCGAGGAGCGCACCACGCTTATCTCCATCGCCTTTACCGACGGATACAAGGGCGACAGCTTCGTGGTGACCCAGGAAGGGAACCTCGATGCCGAAGAACCCGTGGAGGAAGGCCTGATGATGAACCACTACTTCGACGAATTCCTCTCGGCCTACTACCTGTGGAATGCCGAATACCGCGCCATGGAGCGCGACCTCAACACGCCCTACGTGGACGACAGCAACAACTTCTTCACGCAATCACTACTACAGTTGGGGCGCACCACGGGCGCAAACAACCTGGACTATAAGAACGGACACCTCTACTCCTATGTGACCCGCACGCCGTCCACCCGCACCGCCGAGACCCGCGCCGCAGGCGAAGAGATAGACCACAGCCGCTACGGCCTCGAAAAGACGATGATAGACAGCTACGGCATCAGCGGGCTGACCCTGGTAGAATTCTCGGACGCATGGGGAATAGGCATACGGAGCGTGTATCCCGGCTCGCCGGCAGAACAGGCCGGACTGAAACGTGGCGACATGATAATAACAGTGGATGACCAGTACATGGACACGCAGACAGCAGCGACCACTTTCGCCATGGAGCTTTGGTACCCCTCCTCCGCCTCTACCGCCCGTCTCTTATTGATTGACGGCACTGAAGTATCCCTCACCGCAACCCGCCTCTACCCCACCCCCGTGCTGGCGCATGACGTGTTCGAGGTGGGCGGCGCGCGCATAGGTTACCTCAACTACTCCGACTTCGACGCCGCCTACGACAACGACCTGCTCCTGGCCCTGCGCGACCTGAAGGCCGAGGGCGTGGACGAACTCATCCTGGACCTGCGCTACAACGGCGGCGGACACGTGATGAGCGCCAACCTGCTGACCAGCATTATCGCCGGAAGCCAGGCCGACGGACAGCCATTTGCCTACTACCGCTACAACGACGAGCGCATGGCCGACGTGGAAGGCACCACGAAGGAGACCGGCATGGAGTATGACGCACAGGTAGACCGCTTCAAGGAAGAATTCTACTACAGCGACCAGACCGCCGCCGACGATGCCGACTACGGCAACATAGACTTCAGCCGCGAGGGCCTCAACCTGGAGCGCCTGTACGTGCTCACCACCGGCAGCACGGCCTCGGCCAGCGAGCTGGTCATCAACTCGCTGCGCGGCATAGGCATCGACGTCCGCACTGTGGGCGAAACGTCCAACGGCAAGAACGTGGGCATGGAGGGCGGCAACTTCAAGCTGGACGGCTACATGTACGACCTCTACCCCATCACCTTCCAGAGCTACAACGCCGACAACTACTCCATCCCCGCCACCGGTGTGGAGCCCGACATCGCTGCTGAAGACTGGAACCCGAGCTTCGGCTACCTGCCCTTCGGGCCGGACGAGCCGATGATTGCCGCCGCCATCGAAAACATCACGGGCACCACGACCCGCACCGTCGCCACCAAGGCCGCCGCAAGGCCCGCGAAGAGAATGCAGCAGGCAGACGTGCTCCGGGCAGCCCGGCAACACCCGCAGGGCATGATTGTGCTGCGCGACAAAGTGAACGAAAACTGACATAATTAATAAAATGCTATCTTTTACAGATTTTCCTCCCCTTTGGGAGGAAAATTAAGTCAACACAGCATTTTGCGCCTCCTCTTCGACAGCAAAGTCCTCATTATAAAATAACCTTGGAGAGATTGAATGTGTTGAATCTCTCCAAGGTTATTCTATGACAAATGAAGTTAATGGCAATAAGTACCACTTTGCAGCACACAGCACTCAATAAACGTACCGTTCGTAAAACAAAATATTTGTGACCAAAAGTTTAGAACTCCACACCCAATTTGATGTTAAAACCACCGCAATTCAATCTACCGTAATAAAATTCTAATTTTTGCATAGTATAACCTATGCCCAAATTTAAAGCAAGATCTTCATTGAAACCAAAACGGCAGCCAACTGTAGGCGAGAGATAAAAACCAGTGGAATCATAAACCGTATAACCGACCTTCAAATCCACATACGGCGTAATCCAATGGTTTAAAATGTCTGCACGAAAATCTGCATAAATAGGAATTTCCACTAACTCTGCATCATAATAATAATGTACTCCTGTTCCTAAACCGACATAAAAATAGGGACAAAACTGATAGCCATGAGATGTATTAAATTCTACGCGATCTATACCAAAAGTTCCAGTACCTACCGTGTAACCTAAATTTATAAATCCCCGATAACCTATCTTTACCCCATTTCCGTCGAAGTTAGAATTTCGTTGAAACCCCATTCCATTACGATAAGCAATGTTTTCTTTGGTAATCTTCTCCACCTCGGACATCTTATAAGCAAAAATACTCCCATCGCTAGTTTGAATCTTCAAAGATTCACCGGGAACTTGTTCGATCACGACACCTTTAATAACACTTCCATTTTTCAAATAAACTACTTCTTGCAGATTTTGAGCAAAACTCATAACAAATCCGCTCATGCACAATAATAATACAAATAATACTCGTTTCATAAATGTAATTTTATTTATTTTTATTGCGCAAAATTAGAAAGAAAAGATCCAAAAGAACTGTGTAAAGCATAGCGTAAGATCCTACAAAAATGTAGCAACTAATTTTACATTCCAAAAATTAATCATGCAGTTCTCTTTCTACAGAATCTGATACATCTTTAAAAAAATTATGTCGAAGGACACGTGAAATACGTGCAAGCAACGTTATGTCTATATTTTCCCGCTCAAAAATATCATAGACATTTGTACGGTGACAAGAAAGTTTCCGCGCTAGCCACGTTACAGAGCGCTCTTGCCGTATAAGTTCTTCCTTGATAAGTTTTCCAATAGCTTCCATAGAACCGTTATGTGTTAATAAGCAAAAGACGTGGGTTATACATTTACTTATCTCAAGGTTAGGCCTTCGCATTGCCCGTCAATGAAGATAAGCAACGCTGCCCACGCCCGTATGGTCGACGAAATACATGAAAGCATGTATTCGATAAACACATACACGGTGAACGTTTCGTTGCCATTTATCTTTTCATTGACTAAAGTTGCGAAGTTTAACCTTGAAAGATAAAAGTACGTAAAACGTCTCTCTAACAAAAATATGTCCTACTTCTGCCTCAACAGGCCAACAAGTTAAGACAATTGCAAAGGTAAAGTTTACAATCGAAAGATACAAATTATCAAAGAACAATAAAAACGGAATGCATGCGAACTATGACTTTTTTTACTCTGATTCTCTGTCCTATTTATTCCCGAAAGGCGTGATTATACTGCGCGACAAGTTGTTGGAGAGACAATACTAATAAAAATCTTCGCATTTTGCTTTCTTTCTCCGGATATATTCCCTACCTTTGACAGCACTAACGATGACAACATAGCCCTTAAGGCCTGCCCACCAAGCCTTTAAAGCCCCCCACGGTGGGCTTTAAGCACCAGCGAGCGGGGCTTTAAAGGCTGGGAAACGAGACTTTAATAACCATATAGTTGAACCTTTAAAAAGAAAAAGTCATGAAAAAGTTATTCGTTACACTGATGATGTGCCTGCTCACATCCACCGCCCTGTGGGCACAAGACGGCAAGTGGGGCATCGGCCTCAACCTGGGCTATGGCACGGACGTGCTGGGCGGACAGGCCTTCTTGGGCGGTCGCGTGCTGTACGACATCGACCCGCGCTTCGACGTAGTGGGCAGCTTTAACCGCTACTTCAAGGAGTATGGCGCAAAGGTGTGGGACATCAATGCCGACTTCCACTGGAACGTGTACCACCACAACCTGTTCGAGGTGTACCCGTTGGTAGGTCTCACCTACTTGCACCACAAATGGCCCGGCGACAATGACGGCGCATTCGGCGTGAACCTGGGCGGCGGCATCATGTTCAACATCACCGACCGTTGGAAGATAGGCGCCGAGCTGAAGGGCCAGATTATGAGCGACAGCCAGTTCGTTCCGCTCATGTCGGCCATGTATCGCTTCTGATGAAGACGCAAGCTATGCAATAAGCACATATCGCCAGGCAGCGGCTGCACGCACCGCCGTACATGCACAGTTACGGCAGGACGGGGCAGCCGCTGTTGTATCCGGCACACTTTAACCCCTCTATGCCAATCACATGAAAACCCCAATCACCCTACCCCACCCCCTGCGCACGCTGACCCGCGGCGTGCTGCTGGCCGCCCTGCTCGCGGCGGCGCCCACCCTCACGACGCAGGCGCAGACGGCCGCCTCCGCTCCCCAAGTGAAACAATGCCTCGCCCCCATGGAGCCCGTGGGCACGCCGCGCGGCATCGTGCCCGGACGGGTGGCCTGGAGCCACGCCCCCGGTGCCGCCACGTGGGACGGCGGAGACAGCTACTGGTTTCTCGACCAACATAACGACCAAGCCAAGTGCGACTGGCTCATCACGCAGACGCTGTGCACCGTGGCCGACCGTGGCAGCGCCCGCGAGGCCTGGCAGGCCATCTTCGAGCACTTCAACCGCCGCGTGGGGCGCGGCACGCGCGGCTACACGCGGGGCGAACGCATCGCCATCAAGGTGAACAACAACAACACCTACTCGCATGCCGACAGCCCTGAGATAAACGCATCGCCCCAGCTCGTGCTCTCCCTGCTGCGCAGCCTGGTGGAAGATGCCGGCGTGCCGCAGGAGTGCATCACCGTGGCCGAGCCCAGCCGCTTCATCACCGACTACCTCTACCGCAAGTGCCATGACCGCTATCCCGGCGTCTGCTTCGTGGACAACCAGGGCGGCGACGGCCGCCTCAAGGCCGGCTATAAGCCCGACGCCATGGCCTACTCGCAGGACAACGGCCCGCTGGCGCGCGGCATCGCCACCGCCTTTACCGAGGCACGCTACGTCATCAACATGGCCCTGCTGAAGGGGCACGTGGGCCAGGGCGTCACGCTGTGCGGCAAAAACTGGTATGGCACCATGAGCATCCACGCCGACTGGCGGAAGAACTTCCACAACAACTTCAACCAGAGCCGCGACGGACAGCCCCGCTACATCACCTTCGTGGACTTCATGGGCCACCGCGACCTGGGCGGAAAGACCGTGCTGTGGCTCATAGACGCCCTCTACGGCTGCAAGAAGGTGGACGGCAAGCCCGCACCCCGCTGGACCATGGCCCCCTTCGACGGGCAGTGGCCCTGCTCGCTGCTGGGCAGCCTGGACCCCGTGGCCATCGACATGGTGGGCAATGACTTGCTCATAAGCCAGTTTCCCGACATGCCCGATGCCGACTACTCCGACATGTACCTCCTGGAAGCCGCCCAAGCCCACCAGGACCCCTCGGGCACCCGCTACGACCCCGAAGGCGACGGCATCCCCCTGCCCTCCCTCGGCGTGGCCGAGCACTGGAACAATGCCCGCGACAGGCAGTACTCGGGCAAGGGCATCGAGCTGGTGTACATAGAAGCCCCCTCCCTCCTCCCCCCTCAGGGGAAGTGACCCGGCTGAATCGTATTTCTAAACTTTATAACAAATCAAACGCCTTGAACTGGAGGTGTGTCAAAGCCTATGAACGCTTTCAAAATGTTATATATTAGGCGCGGATTACGCGGAATAACGCGGATTTAATAAGCTTAATCCGTGAAATCCGCGTAATCCGCGCCTAGCGTAATCCGCGCCTAAAAGAAAGCATTCAAAGGGTTCTGACACACCTCCCAGGGAGAGGCTGGACAAGCGGCTCGCCGGACTACTGACCCCGGAGGAATAAAAAACAGGCGTAGCATCATCGCCGAGCGGGCGATACTACGCCAGCTTCCTGGCGTTCCTACCCCCGCTCGGTAGCGTAGGAACGCCGGGAAACCTGTGTAACTAACCTTCAACAGCCTGCGTTTGCTCTTCCCTCTTCATCCGCTTTTTCCCCTTCCGGTAGAGAATAACGAGCAATACTATCAACACTACAACCAGCTTGCCGCCGTAAGCATCCCAAAACGGTATGTGTATCAACGAGTCCAGGTCATCTACTTTAAGGTCGGTCTTGATGGATGCCAGCGTCTCGGGGTCGATGACGTAGTAGGTGTCCTTTTCCTGCTCGGTGAAGCAGACGATTTCTCCCTCCTCCACCGTCCAGACGGGGATATAGGCTATTTCGAACACCGTGTACATGCAGCCCAGGTCCACGTGCAGGCCGTCGCTGTTTTTATATTCGTCGGGCAAGGTGGCTACTTTGGCGATTTTTTGGTGCTCGCCCACCGGTATGCCGCGGGCTTGCGCTTCGGTTGCAAAGCATGCAATCAAAGCCATCAGGATGAACAGACTTCTTTTCATAACTATATTCTTTTAGATTTTGTTTATAACTGTACAAAAGTATGGCATTTATTCGTAATCCACATGACTTTTCTGTTAAAATGCAGTTTCTGCAAGAAAAAAGTCATTATAATCGTGCCGCAGGCCCAATCATCGTCCCAAAACCCGCAGGGCGAAGAGGCGGACAAGCGGCTTGCCGAATTCTTGTCCCGCCGATTGCTTGGCGTATACACCAGAAATCAGTACCTTTGCGCGGATTAACCCGTCAACTAAAAAACTAATATATACGCTATGGCATTAAAAGCAGGTATCGTGGGGCTGCCCAACGTGGGCAAATCCACCCTTTTCAACTGCCTGTCCAGCGCAAAGGCGCAGGCGGCAAACTTTCCATTCTGTACCATCGACGCCCAAATGGGGCAAGTGTCCGTACCCGACGAGCGGCTCACCCGCCTGGCCGAGCTGGTGCACCCGGGCCGCATTGTGCCCGCCGTGTGCGACATTGTGGACATCGCAGGGCTGGTGAAAGGCGCCAGCAAAGGCGAGGGACTGGGCAACCAGTTTCTGGGCAACATACGTGAATGCGACGCCATCATACACGTGCTGCGCTGCTTCGACAACGGCAACATCGTCCACGTGGACGGCTCCGTCGACCCCGTGCGCGACAAGGAAATCATCGACACCGAGCTCCAGCTGAAAGACCTGGAGACCGTGGAAAACCGCCTGAAGCGCGTGGAGAAGCAGGCCAAGGTGGGCGGCGACAAGCAGGCCAAGACGGAGTACGGCCTCCTCACCCGCTACAAGGCCGCCCTGGAGCAAGGCCTCAGCGCCCGCACCGTCACCCCCCAGAACGAAGACGAAGAGACCTGCGCCCGGCAGATGTTTCTGCTCACCACCAAGCCCGTGCTCTACGTGTGCAACGTGGACGACGCCTCTGCCGCCACGGGCAACGCCTACGTGGAGCAGGTGCGCCAGGCCATCAAGGACGAAGACGCCCAGCTGATGGTCATTTCCGCCCAGACCGAGGCCGACATTGCCGAACTGGAGAGCTACGAGGAGAAGCAGATGTTTCTGGAAGACCTGGGCCTGAAGGAAAGCGGCTGCAACCGCCTCATCAAGGCCATCTACCGTCTGCTCAACCTGGAGACGTTCATCACCGCCGGCGAGATGGAGGTGAAGGCCTGGACCTATCACCGTGGCTGGAAGGCCCCGCAGTGTGCCGGCGTCATCCACACCGACTTCGAGAAAGGCTTCATCCGTGCCGAGGTCATCAAGTACGACGACTACATCAAGTACGGCTCCGAAGCCGCCGTGCGCGAGGCCGGCAAGCTGGCCGTGGAGGGCAAGGACTACGTGGTGCAGGACGGGGACATCATGCACTTCCGGTTCAACGTGTGACATCCATTAATAGAAACAGGCAACATTCAGATGGACAATGAGAATGAAATCATACTTTACCAGCCTGACCAGAATGTCAAGCTGGAAGTCCGTTTAAAAGGAGAAACCGTCTGGCTGACGCAAGCACAAATCGGCGAGTTGTTCGGCACAGGAAGGCAAGCCATAAGCAAGCACTTAAAGAACATCTTCAACAGCGAAGAACTGAAGGAAGATGCAGTGTGTTCCATTTTGGAACTAACTGCGGCAGATGGTAAGACATATAAGACGAAGACCTACAACCTGGACGCCATACTGTCTGTCGGTTATCGTGTCAACAGCAAGAATGCCACTTTGTTCCGCCAATGGGCCAACAAGGTGCTGAAAGACTACCTGCTCCGTGGCTATGCCATCAACCGCCGCCTCGAGAAGCTGGAAAAGACCGTGGCCGACCACTCGGAGAAGATTGATTTCTTTGTCCGCACCTCCCTGCCGCCTGTAGAGGGCATCTTCTACGACGGGCAGATATTCGACGCTTACGCCTTTGCCACCGACCTGATAAAGTCGGCCAAGCAGAGCATCACGCTGATAGACAACTACGTGGACGAGACTACCCTGCTGATGCTCAGCAAGCGGAACAAAGGCGTGAAAGCCACCATCTATACCGGCAAAGCCGACAAGCGCCTGCTGCTCGACCTAAAACGGCACAACGAGGAATACCCGCCCATCGAACTGGCCGAATACAGGCAGGCGCACGACCGCTTCCTGCTCATCGACACGGAGGTTTACCACATCGGTGCCTCGCTAAAAGACCTGGGGAAGAAATGGTTTGCCTTCGCCCGCCTGCATGTAGAACCGCAAGAACTGCTGGAAAGGATAAGAAAGGAATAAACTTTGAGGTCACAATTTGTGACCTCAAAATGCTGACTCTATATATAAACAATAAGAATCGACCATGCTACCGACACTCATCATTCAACAGAAGATATTCGTCATCCGTGGCGAACAAGTGATGCTCGACTACGACTTGGCTGGATTGTACGGAATCGAAACACGCATACTCAATCAAGCCGTAAAACGCAATATCAAACGATTTCCGCCTGACTTTATGTTCCAATTGACCAAAGAAGAATGGGACAACTTGAAGTCACAAATTGTGATATCAAGTTGGGGCGGAACCCGTAAACTTCCTTATGCCTTCACCGAGCAAGGCGTAGCTATGCTCTCCGGAGTACTGAACAGCGACATTGCCATCGAGATGAACATCGCCATCATGCGCACCTTCGTGGCCGTGCGGCGGCTGGTAGCATCCCCTGCCCTGCCCGACTCCTCGCCTGCCGAGCGCATCCAGAAGCTGGAGCACGACGTGCAGGAACTGAAGGCGTACATGGAAGAGGTCTTCACCGACCAAAACGACATCAACGAGGACACCCGCACACAGCTGGAACTCATCAACCAAGCCCTGGCCGGGCTGCAAGCCGCCAAGCAGCGCGACGAGCAGCCCCGCCGCAACCCCATCGGCTTCAAAACCTACTAATCACTCATCGCTAACCACTAAACACCATACTGTCATGAACTACTTAATAGCAGGAACAGGAGGCGTGGGCGGCAGTATCGCCGCCTTCCTGGCACTGGCAGGCAAAGACGTGGCCTGCATAGCACGCGGCGAACACCTGGCCGCCATACGCACGCAGGGGCTGCGCCTGCACAGCGACCTGAAGGGCGAACACACGCTGCACCTGCCCGCCTCGACGGCCGAAGAATACCAAGGAAAGGCCGACGTCATCTTCGTATGCGTCAAGGGCTACTCCATTGACTCCATTACCGACCTGATACGCCGCGCGGCGAAGCCCGACACGGTGGTCATCCCCATCCTCAACGTCTATGGCACGGGGCCGCGCCTGCAGCGCCTGGTGCCGGGCGTGACGGTGCTCGACGGCTGCATCTACATCGTGGGCTTCGTCTCCGGTAAAGGGGAAATCACGCAAATGGGGCGGATATTCCGCCTGGTGTATGGCGCGCACCGGGGGACGCAGGTGAGCCAAGAGCGGCTGCTGGCCGTGCAGCGCGACTTGCAGGACGCCGGCATCAAGGCCGAACTGAGCGACGACATCGACCGCGACACCTTCGTGAAGTGGTCGTTCATCTCGGCCATGGCGGTGACGGGTGCCTACTACGACGTGCCCATGGGCGAGGTGCAGAAGCCGGGCGAGGTGCGCGACACCTTCATAGGCCTCTCGCGCGAAAGCGCCGAACTGGGCCGGCGCATGGGCATCGACCTGCCTGCCGACCTGGTGGAGTACAACCTGAAGGTGATGGACAAGCTAGACCCCCACAGCACCGCCTCCATGCAGAAGGACATGGCGCGCGGGCACCAGAGCGAGGTGCAGGGACTGCTGTTCGACCTCATCGACGCCGCACGCGCCCACGGCGTGGACACGCCCACGTATGACAGGGTGGCGCGGAAGTTTACTAATCACTAAACACTAACCGCTAATGAATATGCTCCTCTCTTACATCAACTGGAACCCCGACATCGAGGCGTTCAACCTCTTCGGATTCTCCGTGCGCTACTACGCGCTGGGATGGATTCTGGGCATCGCAGGCTCGTACCTGATGGTGCGCCGCCAGTACCGCGACTTGCGGATACCCGACGAAAAGTTCGACCCCCTGTTCGTCTACTGCTTCCTGGGCATGATTATCGGGTCGCGCCTGGGGCACTGCCTGTTTTACGACGCGCAACTCTACTTCAGCAGCTGGAAGCATTTCCTCGAGATATTCATACCCATCCACTTCCTGCCCGATGGCGGCTGGAAGTTCACCGGCTACACCGGCATGGCCAGCCACGGCGGCACGCTGGGCCTCATCATTGCCCTGGCCTTGTATTGCCGCAAGACGAAGATGCACTTCGTGGACGTGCTCGACATCATTGCCGTGGCCACGCCCATCTGCTGCTTCTTCATACGGATGGGCAACCTGATGAACTCCGAAATCATCGGTAAGCCGACGGACGTGCCCTGGGCCTTCATCTTCGAGCAGGTGGACATGGTGCCGCGCCACCCCGCACAGCTGTACGAGGCGTTGGCCTACTTTGCCTTCTTCCTGGGCATGGTCTGCCTGTACCGCCGCGCGCGCAAGCAGCGGCAGGCGATGACCATCGGCATGAAGCAGCAGCAGGTGGCCGCCCTGCCCGCCGCCTGGCCCCACAGGCGGGGCTTCTACTTCGGGCTGTGCCTGGTGGAGATATTCGTGTTCCGCTTCTTTGTAGAGTTCCTCAAGGAGAATCAGGTGGACTTTGAGCAGGGCATGGCGCTCAACATGGGCCAGTGGCTTAGCGTGCCGTTCGTGGCCGCGGGGCTGTACTTCATGTTTTTCTACGGGAAACATCCGAGCAAGGTATGACGGGCGCGCGGGCGTAGGAAGGCCAGGAAGGGGGGCTTTAAGGGCTGCGGACTCAGCGGCGCCGGCGCAGCTCCTCCACCCTTTTCTGCATCTCGGCGGGGTCTATCCACTGCATGGTGCCGGGGCGCTGCATGGTGGGCGTCCACAACTTGGCGCTGTTGTCGGCTATGGTCTGCATGGCACGCTCGTAGTCGCGTCGCTGGGCGTTCTCCAGCCTTCCGGTGGGCTTGGGGGGCGGGGTAAACTCGCGGTGGGGCTTGGTGTGTATCTGCTTCAGCCCGTCGTCCTCCGGAAAGAGGTTTTCTTCGTTGATGATTTTCTCGAACTTGTCCAGGTGCCAATGGTTGCCGTGCTCGCGGTAGAGCTCAAACATGCGCTCCACCATCTTCTTATAGGGCGTCTGGTAGCTGAGCAGCATCTCGAAGGTGACGAAGGTGATGTAGGTGACCAGCCCGTTGCCCGCCACGTCGACAATGGCGATGCCGTGGCTCAGCACCATGTATCGCTCCTTGGTTTTGGTGGAAAAGAAGAGGAAGTCGTTACCCGACGTCATGTAGCGGCAGTAGGCGTCCATCGTCTCGTCCAAGGTCTTGGGGAAAATGCCGTGCGGGTGCAGGTACCGGGTGCACACGCGGCTCAGGAAGTGGGGTGTGAGCCGCTCGCATCCGCCCTCGCTCAGCGTGTAGCAGCCCTTTTTGCCCTGCGGATTGGTGTAGGGGGTGTAGAAGTTGTAGAACGATGAGAAGTGGTATCGCTCGGGAAAGACCATCATGAGGTGCCACTCCAGCCCCGTGCGCGGGGAGGTGAACTTCATCTGCCTCGAGGTGGGAAACTCCTTGGCGTTGAGGCACAGCGCCTCGGCATTCTCCTTGAAGCGCCAGTACTTGTCGCATATCAGTGTCCAGTCGCGGTCCATCTCCCGCTCGGCTGCCAGGGGCAGCATGTCAAAGGGTAATTCTTTCATGGGTAACTGCCGTTATGTCTTATTTCCCCTTCACGATGCGCTTTATGTCGTTCAGCTTGTTCAGCGCCTCCAGGGGGGTGAGGTTGTTGACGTCGAGGTTCAGTATCTCGTCGCGTATCTGGCACAGCACAGGGTCGTCCAGCTGGAAGAAGCTGAGCTGCATGCCGCCTGCCGAGGCCGCCCCCTCGGTGATGGTCTTGCCGGTGATGGTGCCACCCGTCTGGCGGTTCTCCCGCTCCAGCTGCTTCAGAATCTCGTCGGCACGGCGCACAATGCTCTTGGGCATGCCCGCCATCTTGGCCACGTGGATGCCGAACGAGTGCTCGCTGCCGCCGCGCTCCAGCTTGCGCAGGAAGATGACACGGTTGTCCACCTCCTTCACCGCCACGTTGTAGTTCTTGATGCGGCGGAAAGTCTTCTCCATCTCGTTCAGCTCGTGGTAGTGGGTGGCAAAGAGGGTGCGCGCCCTGGCCCGCGGATGCTCGTGTATGTACTCCACAATGGCCCAGGCTATGGAGATGCCGTCGTAGGTGGAAGTGCCGCGTCCCAGCTCGTCGAACAGCACCAGGCTGCGGGGCGAAAGGTTGTTCAGAATGTTGGCCGCCTCGTTCATCTCCACCATGAAGGTCGATTCGCCCACCGAGATGTTGTCGCTTGCGCCCACGCGGGTAAATATCTTGTCCACCAGCCCGATGTGCGCGCTCTCCGCCGGCACGAAGCAGCCTATCTGGGCCAGCAGCGTGATGAGCGCCGTCTGCCGCAGCAAGGCCGACTTGCCCGCCATGTTGGGGCCGGTGATGATGATGATTTGCTGGGTCTCCGTGTCAAGGCGCACGTCGTTGGCAATGTACTTCTCGCCCACGGGCAGCTGCTTCTCGATGACGGGGTGGCGGCCTTGGCGGATGTCAATCACATCGTCGTCGGCAATGACGGGGCGTATGTAGCCGTTCTCGCGGGCTGCGGTGGCAAAGGAGAGCAGGCAGTCCAGCCGCGCCAGCTGGTTGGCATCGGTCTGTATGGCGGGGATAAACTCGGCCAGGGCCTGCACCAGCTCGGCATAGAGGCGCGTCTCCAGGGACAGTATCTTCTCCTCCGCGCCCAGTATTTTCTCCTCGTATTCCTTCAGTTCCTGGGTAATGTAGCGTTCGGCGTTCACCAGTGTCTGCTTCCGTATCCACTCGGGCGGCACCTTGTCCTTGTGCACGTTGCGCACCTCTATGTAGTAGCCAAACACGTTGTTGTAGGCTATTTTCAGGCTCGGTATGCCCGTCTGCTCGCTTTCGCGCTGCTGTATGTGCAGCAGGTAGTCTTTGCCGTTGTAGGCTATCTGGCGCAGCTCGTCGAGCTCGGCGTTTACGCCATCCTTGATGACACCGCCCTTGTTCACCAGCAGCGGGGGGTCACTCGTCACCTCGCGGGCAATGCGGTCGCGTATGGACTGGCAGATGTTGAGCTGCTCGCCCAAGCGGTTCAGGCTGGCGTTGTCGGCCTCCAGGCAGGCGGCTTTTATGGGCTCGATGGCCATGAGGGCTACCTTGAGCGCCACCACCTCGCGGGGCGACACGCGGCCCACGGCCACCTTGGAGAGGATGCGCTCCAGGTCGCCTATGAGGTGCAGATGCTCTTCGATAAGGTCTTTGAAGTCCGGGTGGCGGAAGAAGTACTCCACCACGTCGAGCCTGGAGTTGATGGGCTGCACGTCTTTCAAGGGGAAGAGCAGCCAGCGCTTCAGCAGGCGGGCGCCCATGGGGCAGATGGTCTTGTCGACCACGCTGAGCAGACTGCTGCCGCCGTCGTTCATGGAGTCCATCAGCTCAAGGCTGCGCACGGTGAACTTGTCCAGCCGCACGTATTTCTCCTCCTCAATGCGCGACAAGGTGGTGATGTGCCCTATCTGCGTGTGCTGCGTCAGCGTGAGGTATTGCAATATGGCTCCCGAGGCAATGATGCCCTGCCTGAGGTGCTCCACGCCGAAGCCCTTCAGGTTCTTCACCTCAAAGTGTTTCAGCAGCCGCTCGCGCGCAGAGGTCTCGGTGAACACCCAGTCGTCCAGCTCGAAGGTGAAGAACTTGTTGCCGAAGCGTGCTTCGAAGTCCTGCCGCTTGCCGCGCTCAAACAGCACCTCCTTGGGCGCAAAGCTGCTGAGCAGCTTGTCCACATAGTCGGCAGGCCCCTCGGCGGTGAGAAACTCGCCCGTCGATATGTCCAGAAAGGCCACCCCGCACACCGCCTTGCCCAGGTGGACGGCGGCCAGGAAGTTGTTCTCCTTGTAGTTCAGTATGTTGTCGTTGATGGACACGCCCGGCGTCACCAGCTCCGTGATGCCCCTCTTCACCAGCTTCTTGGCCAGCTTGGGGTCTTCCAGCTGGTCGCAGATGGCCACGCGCTTGCCCGCGCGAATCAGCTTAGGCAGGTACGTGTCCAGCGCGTGGTAGGGGAATCCCGCCATCTCCAGGCTCTGCCCGCCCTTGCCGTTGTTGCGCTTGGTCAGGGTGATGCCCAGTATCTCGGCGGCCACCACGGCGTCGGTAGAGTACGTCTCATAGAAATCCCCGCAGCGAAACAGCATCACGGCATCGGGGTGCTTCGCCTTCAGGTCGAGAAACTGCTTTATCATGGGGGTAAGGGCAATGTCTTCTGTCTTCATGTCTTCTGCTTTTCAATGCCGCAAAGATAGCGATAAAAACGGGAAAAGAAAAACCCCGCGCCAGCCCCCTACCCTGCCGTAAACTCTTAATAACCTGCACGATTTCTTTAAAACATGTTATAAAACACACGTTTTTTCTTGGATAATTTGCAGATTTCCCCATTCGCCGTATCTTTGCAGTGTGTTTTTCATAGTATTAGATTTAAGGTTAACAAAGGTTGGGCTCAGCGGAGCCCTTTTTTTATGCCCGTACCCCTCCTGCCCCCCGGCAAAATTCCGCCAAGATTTTCGTTTATAACCGGAAAAAGCGAATAAAACCACACTTTTTTTTCATTTATAACCGAAACTTTCCTATATTTGCATAAAACTTTAGGTTATGGACGAAAAAATAAGCATACTCGGCAGATACAATTTCTGGGAATCCGCATCATTCGACTTCGGTTTCAAACGAACCGAATACACAAACAAAATCAAAGACTACATAGGCAACCGATTAGTGAAAGTCTTAGCCGGGCAACGGCGGACAGGAAAAAGCTATATATTAAGACAAATAGCCCGAGAACTGATAGCCACCGGCATTAACCCCCGGAACATCTTGCTCATAAACCGGGAACTTACAGACTTTGAGTTCATAAAAAACCACAAAGACCTCGAAGCCGTGGTAGAATTATATAAAAACACACTGAACCCCACAGGAAAAATCTACATCTTCATTGACGAAATACAACTGATTGAAGAATGGGAAAAAACCATCAACTCTTATTCACAAGACTACACTACGGAGTATGAACTGTTCATAAGCGGCTCAAACTCGAAAATGTTGTCCGGCGAACTGGCCACACTGCTCTCCGGCCGATACGTCGAATTCAAAATATACCCCTTTGGCTACAAAGAATTCATTGAAATAAAAAACCTGCAAGCCTGCAAAGCAAGCTACCTCGACTACCTGGGCGCCGGAGGCCTTCCCGAACTGTTCTCCCTTCCTGAAAAACAGGAAATAAGACGGAACTACATCACAGCGCTGAAAGACTCCATATTGCTGAAAGACATCATACAAAGGCATAAGGTACGCGAACCCAGACTACTTGAAGACATCTTCGCATTCCTAGTAAACAATGCTTCCAACCTGGTTTCCATAAACAGCATCGCAAACTACTTCAAAGGCAAAAACCGCAAGACAAGCTACGATGCCATCTCCAACTACATCGGATACATTGAAGACACGTTCCTCATCCACCGATGCGACCGCTACGACATAAAGGGCAAAGAAATACTGGCAGGCACGGCAAAACTGTATGCCAACGACCTTGCCTACAAAAACTTCCTATACCCCGGATTTGCCTACGGCATCGGCTACAAACTAGAAAACCTCATCTATTTGGAGTTGAAAAGAGCCGGCTACGACGTCTATACCGGCTATGCCAAAGACAAAGAAGTAGACTTCGTGGCCCAAAAGCACGACAAAATAATCTACCTGCAAAGCACCTACACACTGGCCGATGCAGAAACCGCCGCCCGAGAATATGCGCCGCTGGAAACCATACGGGACAATTACGAGAAAATCATCGTTTCGCTCGACGACTTCGCCCTACCGTCCAACAACGGCATCAGCCACCTGCAAGCATGGCACCTACACACAGTCCTATAGTGGAACGAAATCCCTTAAAAACCATGCAATCCCCTTAAAACATGTTATAAAACATACATTTTTCCTTGGATAATTTGCAGATTCCCCGGAAAGCCGTACCTTTGCACTGTGTTTTTCATGGTATTAGATTTAAGGTTAACAAAGGTTGGGCTCAGCGGAGCCCTTTTTTTATGCCCGTACGCGACGTGACCACCCGCCGTGCTCATGCCGGAAAACAAGCTTATACACACTGTCTTATAAATATTTGGCTATGACATGATTATTACTGATGAAGCGCGCCACATAAATCACTTCACCATCTTCTTGATACCGATTGAAGAACACGTACCACTGCGTATTCCTATTCTTCCGAAAAGTAGCATACCGTAAATTTCGCCCATATCGGCTAAAATAAGGAGGCGCAATTTTGCTCACCCTTGTCGGCAAAGTTTCTTCTATATCAAAAACCAAGTCCTTGACATATTGCACGGCCGACTCTTCAAACCCAAAATATTCCTTTTCAAAGAGAATGTCCTGCAATTCCTGGAAATACAATCGGACTTCGGGTAAAAACAGAACCTTCATACTCTATCGCCGTATTTCTCCCTAAATGCTTTCCTTACATCGGCCTCGATGCCCACAAGCAACTCCTGCGCGCTTACAGCACGCTTCAAGTCTTCATCCGGCGCCAGATAATCTTCCCGCATCAAGACAAACGTCTCGTTTCTGCCCCGCTGAATGACTATCTTCTCATCGGCTGCCAAATCAAGATACTTCTCCATGTTGTTCCTCAACTCTGATGAACTGATGACCCGCATAATTATAATTTTCAAATTGTACACTATAACACACCACAAAGATAACGTTTTCTTTGGAACACGCAAAACGGATAACCGGAAAACAAACTTTACATCCCCGCCACCTACCCCCGTCGTACCCGAGTCGTACCCCATTCGGTACTCCTTCGAATGCGCTTCGGCCCTATGGAGCGGAAAAAGAACGAACAGGGTAAAGCGGCGGAACAAGGATATATAGGGGATTAAATTTATCATGAAAAAACATACCAAGCTTCATCCATAAAAAAGACAGGATGGAACGGGGGTAGAACCAAAAAGAGCATGAAGTGGAAAACATGCTGCAAGAAAGGAGGTGTGTCAAAGCTTATGAACGCTTTCAAAATGTTATATATTAGGCGCGGATTACGCGGAATAACGCGGATTTAAATAAGCTTAATCCGTGAAATCCGTGTAATCCGCGCCTAAAAGAAAGCGTTCAGTGGGTTTTGACACACCCTCTTTGAGCTTGGCAACGGCTACCTACACTTCGACAAATATGAGTATGGCGACATCGCAATTCTTGTAGAGACGTGGCACGCCACGTCTCTACAACAGCACACCCACAAAATTCCCATTAATATAAACCATTGATTCACAAACTGAACAAAATTATTTTCAAAATAAACTATATTTTTCTTGGAAAAGTATTTGTAGTTTCAGAAAAAGGTTATATCTTTGCAAACAGAAAACAAAAACAAAACGTTTTCACAGTAACTAAATTATTTATTAACTAAACTATTTTTTTAGACCTATGGGAAAGATAAACCAAGGCATCCTGGGAGGATTCTTGGGAAAAGTAGGTACTGTAGTAGGCAGTACATGGAAATCCATCAATTACATGCGGGCATTGGCCGTGAACGTGCATGACGCAAAGTCGGAAAAACAATTGTGCCAGCGCGGCAAATTCCGCACAGTGGTAAACTTCACCAAAACCATCACCCCCTTCCTGCGGGTAGGCTTCCAGGAGCACGAAGAAGGGCGGTCGGCAGTAAACGCCGCCACCTCCTACCTGATGCTCCATGCCGTGGAGGGCTGCGCCGACGACGCGACACTGAACTTCGACAAGGTGCGCGTAAGCCAAGGCAGCCTGACGGCGGCGACAGACGCCACGGTGCAAGTGGCAGCCGGCAAAGCCACCTTCAGCTGGACGGACAACAGCGACACGGGCGACGCGCAGGCCACAGACACGGCCATGGCACTGGCCTACAACAAGGACAGGCAGGAAGCGGTGTACCGCATGGCCATAGCCACCCGTGCCGACGGCACCGCCGAACTGACGCTGCCCACGAATTGGGACGGCGAGGCGCTGGCCATCTACCTGGCCTTCTGCAGCGCGGACGGGCAGCATGTGTCCAACAGCCTCTGCCTGCAGAACGACGCGCCGAGCACTGCCCCCGGCGGCAGCGGCGGCGAGGATGAGGACGACGGCGACCATCAGCTGGGGTAAAAAAAATCTGCGTGAAGCAGACTGACGGGTAAACACCATTACCCCACAAGAGGCGCGGGTCTTGCAGCCGTGCACGGAGATATGTCAAAAGCCGTGCACCCTGCGGGATTCGCGCCTATTCTACAAATTCTACCGAATTTTGCGATTTACCCCCATACAATTATGAAAATAAACCCGTATTTTTGCAGGCAATAAAAATCATACTCAAATCATATTCGAAAAATCATATACTAAAATCATACTTAACCGGAACGTTTATATGGACTACAACTTCAGGGAGATTGAACAGAAATGGCAGAAAAGGTGGGTGGAACAACATACCTACCAAGTGACCGAAGACCACAGCAAACCGAAATACTATGTGCTCAACATGTTTCCATACCCCAGCGGGGCGGGACTGCATGTAGGCCACCCGCTGGGCTACATTGCCAGCGACATCTATGCGCGCTACAAGCGCCTTTGCGGATTCAACGTGCTCAACCCTATGGGCTACGACGCCTACGGACTGCCTGCCGAGCAGTATGCCATACAGACGGGGCAACACCCTGCCATCACCACGGTGAAGAACATCGACCGCTACCGCGAGCAGCTGGACAAGATAGGCTTCTCCTTCGACTGGAGCCGTGAGATACGCACCTGCGACCCCGAATATTACCACTGGACGCAATGGGCCTTCCAGAAGATGTTCAACAGCTACTACGACAACGACCTGCAGAAGGCACGCCCCATAGAGGAATTGGTGCAAAAGCTGGCAAAGGCAGGCACTTCGGAATTGAATGCCGCCTGCTCCGCAGAACTTTGCCTCACGGCCGACGAGTGGAACGCCATGAGCGAAAAGCAGCAGCAGGAGACGCTGATGAACTACCGCATTGCCTACCTGGGCGAAACGATGGTGAACTGGTGCCCGCAGCTGGGCACAGTGCTGGCCAACGACGAGGTGGTGGACGGCGTGTCGGAGCGCGGCGGCTATCCCGTGGTGCAGAAGAAGATGCGCCAGTGGTGCCTGCGCGTGTCGGCCTACGCCCAGCGCCTGTTGGACGGACTGGACACCATACAGTGGACCGACTCCCTGAAGGAAACCCAGCGCAACTGGATAGGCCGTTCGGAAGGTGCGGAAGTGCAGTTCAAGGTAAAGGATAGCGATATAGAGTTTACCATCTTCACCACACGTGCCGACACCATGTTTGGTGTCACCTTCATGGTGCTGGCTCCGGAAAGCGAGTTGGTTGCCAAAGTTACCACACCCGAGCAAAAAGCGGAGGTGGACGCTTACCTGGACCGCACCAAGAAGCGCACCGAGCGCGAGCGCATCAGCGACCGCAGCGTGACGGGCGTATTCACGGGCTCGTATGCCATCAATCCCTTCACCGGCGAGGCAGTGCCCATCTGGGTGAGCGACTACGTGCTGGCCGGATACGGCACAGGCGCCATCATGGCCGTACCGGCACACGACAGCCGCGACTATGCCTTTGCAAAGCACTTCAACCTGCCTATCATCCCGCTGGTGGAAGGTTGCGACGTCAGCGAAGAGAGCTTCGACGCGAAGGAAGGCATCGTATGCAACTCACCACGCAAAGATGCCGTGCCCTATTGTGACTTAAACCTGAACGGCCTGACCATCAAAGAAGCTATCGCCACCACAAAGAAATACGTGAAAGAGCATGGCCTGGGCCGCGTGAAGGTGAACTACCGCCTGCGCGACGCTATCTTCAGCCGCCAGCGCTACTGGGGCGAGCCCTTCCCGGTGTATTACAAGGACGGCATGCCCTACATGATTTCCGAAAGCTGCCTCCCGCTGGAGTTGCCCGAAGTAGAGAAATTCCTCCCCACCGAAACAGGCGAGCCCCCCTTGGGACATGCCAAGAAGTGGGCTTGGGACACGGTGAACAACTGCGTTGTGGAGAACAGCAAGATAGACAACCAGACCATCTTCCCCCTGGAACTGAACACTATGCCGGGCTTTGCAGGCTCCAGCGCCTACTACCTGCGCTACATGGACCCGCACAACCACACAGCACTGGTCTCCAAAGAGGCCGACGAGTATTGGCGCAACGTAGACCTCTACGTGGGCGGCACGGAGCACGCCACGGGGCACCTCATCTACTCCCGCTTCTGGAACAAATTCCTGCACGACCTGGGCATTTCGGCCGTGGAAGAGCCCTTCCAGAAGCTGGTGAACCAAGGCATGATACAGGGGCGCAGCAACTTTGTGTATCGCATCAAAGACACCAACACCTTCGTCTCCCTCGGCCTGAAAGACCAATATGACACCACGCCCCTGCACGTGGATGTGAACATCGTGCAGAACGACGTGCTCGACGTGGAAGCCTTCAAGGCCTGGCGTCCGGAGTACAACACTGCCGAGTTCATCCTGGAAGACGGCAAGTACATCTGCGGCTGGGCGGTAGAAAAGATGTCCAAGTCTATGTACAACGTAGTGAACCCCGACATGATTGTAGAGAAATACGGCGCCGACACCCTGCGCATGTACGAGATGTTCCTCGGCCCCGTGGAGCAGTCCAAGCCGTGGGACACGAACGGCATAGACGGCGTGCACCGTTTCCTGAAGAAGTTCTGGACACTGTTCTACGACCGCACGGGCAAGTATCAGGTGACCGACGAGCCGGCCACCCGCGAAGAACTGAAGTCGCTGCACAAGCTCATCAAGAAGGTGACGGGCGACATCGAGCAATTCTCGTACAACACCAGCATCAGCGCCTTCATGATTTGCGTGAACGAGTTGGCCGCCTTGAAGTGTAACAAGAAGGCTGTGCTCGAGCCGCTGGTCATCGTCCTGGCTCCCTTTGCCCCGCACGTGTGCGAGGAGCTGTGGGAAACGATGGGACACACCACCTCGGTATGTGATGCCCAATGGCCTGCCTGGAATGAGGAATACCTGGCAGAAAGCGCGGTGAACTACACCATCTCCTTCAACGGCAAGGCACGCTTCAACCAGGAGTTCCCCGTAGACGCCAGCGCTGACGACATACAGGCCGCCGTGCTGGCCGACGAGCGTTCCGCCAAGTGGCTGGAAGGGAAGTCCATCCTGAAGGTCATCGTGGTGCCCAAGAAGATTATCAATATTGTAGTGAAATAATTCATAACCATATATGGCAAACCCCAGCAAAGCAATCTTGATGCGGGAGGTGAAAGACTACCTGTACATCACCTTCGGACTCATCAGTTACGCCATGGGATGGGCAGCGTTCTTCATCCCTTACCAGATTACCATAGGAGGCACCACGGGTATCGGCGCCATTATTTACTATGCCACCGGTTTCCCCATGCAATACTCCTATTTCATCATCAACGCCATACTGATGACGTTTGCCATCAAGATACTGGGACCGAAATTCAGCATCAAAACCATCTACTCCATCATCGTGCTGACCCTGCTGCTGGAGTTCTGCCAATGGCTGGTGAGGAACCCCGACGGCACCTTCCCCCAACTGATGGGCGAGGGGCAGGACTTCATGGCCTGCATACTGGGCTCGGCCCTGTGCGGACTGGGGCTGGGCATCGTCTTTACCCGCAACGGCAGCACGGGAGGCACGGACATCATCGCCGCCATTGTGCACAAGTATCGCGACATCACGCTGGGGCGGATGGTGATGGCGTGCGACTTCGTCATCATCAGCTCCTGCTACTTCGTGTTCGGCGACTGGCGGCGGGTGATATTCGGCTTCGTGGCCCTGTTCGTCATAGGCATCGTGCTGGACTATGTGGTCAACGGGGCACGCCAGTCGGTGCAATTCCTCATCTTCTCCAAGGAGTATGAGAAGATAGCCGACCGCATCATTAAGGAGACGCACCGTGGCGTTACTGTGCTCGACGGCACGGGTTGGTACACCAAGAGCGGAGTGAAGGTACTGGTGGTGCTGGCCTACAAGCGGCAGTCGGTAGAGATATTCCGGCTCATAAAAGACATAGACCCGCACGCCTTCATCTCGCAAAGCTCCGTCACCGGCGTCTATGGGGAAGGATTCGACCCACTAAAAACCAAATAACTAAAGCAAATGAAGAAGTTTGTATTCGCTACCAACAACATCCACAAGTTGAAAGAAGTGGCTGCCATCGTAGGACACCAGATTGAACTTCTCAGCCTGAAGGACATAGGTTGCCACGACGACATCCCCGAAACAGCGGACACGCTGGAGGGCAACGCCCTGCTGAAGGCACGCTACGTGTACGAACGTTACCACACCAACTGCTTTGCCGACGACACCGGCCTGGAGGTGGAAGCCCTGGGCGGCGCGCCGGGCGTCTACTCGGCACGCTATGCCGGCGAAGGCCACAACTCGGAGGAGAACATCAAGAAGCTGCTGCACGAACTGGAGGGCAAGGACAACCGCCACGCCCGTTTCCGCACCGTCTTCGCACTTATCATCAACGGCAAGGAGCACCTGTTTGAAGGCATCGTGCGGGGCGAAATCATCACCCGCAAGCGCGGCACCTCGGGCTTCGGCTACGACCCCGTCTTCGTGCCCGAAGGCTTCACGCAGACTTTTGCCGAGATGAGCGAAGAACAGAAGAACAAAATCAGCCACCGCGCGCTGGCCGTAGGGAAGCTTTGCAAGTTTCTCAATACGCTGTAAAAGGCCAAATACCTTACAAAAAATTACTTTAAAGGGAGTGCGTCAAAACCCTCTGAACGCTTTCAAAATGTTATATATTAGGCGCGGATTACGCGGAATAACGCGGATTTAATAAGCTTAATCCGTGAAATCCGCGTAATCCGCGCCTAAAATCTACAGCTTCGCCGGCAGTTCCGTTGTATTTTAGTATCTTTACGGCATCTGCCCCGGCAGCCAGGTCGAAGGTGAGGTTTTCAAAATGTGTTTCCCCTTCATAGGCTGTTTCATAGACATATCCGGCCAGCACGATGCCATAGCCAATACCGTTGGAGCCATCTCCTTTCACAGCATAGCTCTGTATTGTGGCATCGGAAGAAAGGGTGGCATTCTTCACCGTGATGTCTGTCTTCTTCACTTCAATGGCCGATTCATCAGTACTGTGTATGCTTCCGCCTTCTACCACCAATGTATTCTTGGCTCCCGAAGCATAATTGGAAAGATAGATGCCACTATAAGTGCCCGAAATGTTGGTATTGACCAGCTTGATGCTTGAGCCCGGAATAGTGCCGTTTTGCGTGATGCCAAACCACTTGTGGTTGATGTTGGAGTTTTCTATCACAACTTCATGCCCGTTGTTTCGTATCAGGATGCCCACGTTTTCCGAGTTGATGGTGGAATTCTTTATGGTCAATACATTGTTTTTAGCCTTTTCTTTATCTTCATCATTTTGGAATCCGCATGCTATGGCTATGTCTTTAGAATTAATAGTAACGCCATCGAGCAGCATGTGCGAATTGGAATATAAAGAGATGTTCTTTTCAGTCAACTCTATCGTCCCATTGCTGAAGGTGATGTCCGAATGGTCTTTTATGGCGCCTATTCCTTGAACTTTCAGTGTATTGCCGTTCAGGTCAATGTTTTGCTTTTGAGCCAGATTCAGTACGGTAGAAGTGAGTTCTACAGTCGAGCCTAAGACAATGTCCGAAGCTTCTGCCTGGATGGCTGCACTAAAGTCATCGGCCGAAGTGATGTTTTCTATCGGAGCTACTTCATAAACCTTTGTCCTATTCTCTTCGCGGACTACCTTGGAGCAATAGCCTTCGGCCACAAAGTTGGTGCCTACGCCTTCTGCCCTACAATTGGCGGGATTGAAGCCTACGAACTGGCCGCCGGTGATGCTGACAGAGGCTGTACCATTCTTATAGTAGGCATCGTAGCAATTGATGACGTATTCATAAGGATGTTCAGCGGAATACTTTTGCACGACGCTGAAAGTACCTCCTTTTATTTCCACCTTGCCATCGAAAACGTAAACAGCATGTATATTTCCCACGTAAGTGCCACTTTCTATAACCAGTGTTCCGCCGTCGCGTACATCGAAGGCATAGCAGTCGTTGTCTTTCGTATCGATAGTTCCGTTTTTCACAATAAGTGTACCTCCTTGAACGGAGATGGCAGACCAGTCTTGGCTTGATTCATCAAAAATACCTTCGGTGTTCGAGATGGTTTTCCCGTTCAAGTCGAGTTCCAAAGTCTTGCCAGCGGGCACTTCTATTTCTTCGTCTATCACAAGGTTGTTGGGCAACGTATAGCTGCCACCCGTCTGTGCAATGGCTGCAAGCTCGCTCCCGTAGAATTTTACCACGCGCGAAACGGACACTTCCTGACCGTTATTGTCTACAAGCGTCACTTTCAGCAGGGCTTCTTCGCCGCTTTTCCCGGTCTTGTTGATGGTGATTTGAGTGCTTGTGCATTCGCCATTGGCAAATACAGGTTCAGCCACTACTACGTTCTTAGCGCCATCGGCACGGGTCACGATGTCGGTAGCCGCACTGCCGTCTTCGCTTTTCAACTCTGCCACCAAGGCATGGTAGTTTTCTTCCTTCAGGCCGGTAAATGCCACTTCAATAGTCTTACTGTCGGGAGTAACCGAGAACACGTTGTTGCCGTCGGCAAACTGAATGGTGAGTTCTTTGACGCGCGGCACCACGATAGTCGTTGTCCCATCGGCCAGCGTAAAGGTAACTTTATCGGGGTCCGACGCATCTACGCTGCTGAACATGGAGTCGCCGTCATCGCCATCCGAACCCGCAGCTCCCGCAGCGCCAGGAGCACCCGTAGCTCCGGTATCGCCCTTGTCGCCTTTATCGCCCTTAGGACCGGTGGCCTTTACGCCGGTCGAAGTCCAGGTCTTGCCGCCGTCGGTAGAGATTTCCCACTCGTTGGTGTCTTTGTTTATACGCACTTGGGGGGCAATGGCATCTTGTCCGTCTTCACCATCTTGACCGTCGGCACCGTCTTGTCCGTCTTCACCGTCGGCACCGGGTGTACCGGGTGTGCCTTGGTCGCCTTTGTCACCCTTCGGGCCGGTTACAGGCATTTTGTTTCCGCTGTCATCGGTCAGAAATTCCCCGTTCAGTGTCCAGTAATACGTTCCGTCCGTGTCTTGGGCTACACCGATAACAGGGGTTGCCCCGTCTTTTCCGTCCGTTCCGTTTACTCCGTCCACGCCATCTTTACCGTCTGTCCCGTGCTTGATGGTGATAGACTCACCCGATTGGAAGGTGATGGTGTAGCCGGTTTCCTCGCCTCCCTCTACCACAGGGGTGACGTCGGTGATGAAGTTTTTGCTTTCGAGCGCTTCTACCAGCGTCTGCAAGGACTGGATGTCGGTGTTTACCGACTTCTGCCATTCTTCGAGCGTAGTCACCCGGTTTTCCAGGTTTTCAATGTCGCTCCTTATTCCCGAATCATCGTATTCATCGGAACAAGAAGAAATTCCCAATGTGCATGCACCTACTGCCAGGCATGCCACCCACGTCTTGCGCAACGTGCTTTTGCTCATCAAATGCTTTTTCATGATGCAAGAGTTGTGTCTTCCCAGTTCCTCAAAAGACCTGTTACCTATTATATACACGAAGCGTGGAACTGCCGTGCCACGTGTGATTGAAGGTCCTAGGAAAACCCGAGTACAAGTGTGGATATAGCAGCCCACGCTATAGCGTGAGAACCACTATGCCTTCTTCTTGTACTGCTTGAAAATTTCCTAGGTTTTCAATCACAAGATAAGCATAACGCTTCTTTACTTTGTCTAATATGTAGTTGGAGAAAGCGCTCTTTCTCCATGCGCAAAAATAGTCAAAAGAATTGAACTACTCTTGCTTTACTTTCATTTTTTTTCTGTCTCGCCTATAAAAAAAGGAGACGCGGCACGCTACGTGTCCCTTCACTTTCGAAGCGTTGTTTTTTAAGGAGCGTCGTCACGCAGGCATAGAAAGGCTGCCATGGTAGCGTTTCAAGGCCAGCACGGAAGCGTAGGAAAGCTACCGCGCTGGGGGTCCTACGCTGGGAAATGGGAATTTAACTATGTGTTTACGATGGCACGCAGATGACGCAGACGGGCGCAGATTTACGCAGATTCTTAAGGGCTGCGCCATGTATCTGTCATTCTGAACATTGTTCTCCCCCGAGAACGGGGGAGGCAAGAGGGGGTGTGAAGAATCTCCTATTA
>CASELH010000052.1 GCA_949288715.1 uncultured Bacteroides sp.
GCGTTGCAGAATGACAGATACATAGCGAAAAAATAAAATCTGTGTAAATCTGTCTCATCTGTGTCATCTGTGTGCCGTCTCGATAAATTATCATTTAATATTGTATACTTACTTAATGAATGTACATCCCAATGCCCCGTTGCGAGGCGATGAACGAGCCGCCCACCAGCCGACTGCCTATGTAGAACACGGCCGACTGCCCGGGAGTAACCGCCGAGGCCTCTTCGAGGAAATGCACCAGCAGACGCCCGTCGTCCAGACGGCTCACCCGACAGGGGATGGGCTTGCTGCGGTAGCGGATGCGCACCGAGAGGTCGGCTGTGTCGAAAAACTCCCGCTCGGCCACCAGCAATTCCTGCTCGGCCAGCATGTAGCGGGTCTTCAGTTGGTCGGCATCGCCCAGCATCACGGTGTTCTTCTGCGGGTTGATTTTCAGCACATAGGCAGGCTTGCCCAAAGCTATCTCCAGCCCTTTGCGCTGGCCGATGGTGTAGTAGGGAAAGCCCTTGTGCTCGCCCAGCTTCACGCCCTCGGCGTTGACAAACCAACCGGGGCCTACTTCTTGGTCTATCTGCGGGCATTGCTCGCGCAAGAAGTCGCGGTAGTCGCCCCGAATGAAGCACACCTCCATGCTCTCGCCCCCGTCGGCCTGCAGCGGATAGCCCTTGGCACGCAAGTAGTCGCGCACCTGCGGCTTGGTGAAGTTGCCCAACGGGAAGAGGCAACGCCTCAGCACGTCCTGCCCTAAGCGCCAGAGGAAATAAGACTGGTCTTTCTTCTCGTCGTCGCCCGTCAGGATATACGTCTTCCCGTCCCGCTCCTCCAGGCGGATGTAGTGGCCGGTAGCTAGGTAAGGGCAACCCAGGCGGTCGGCCCACTCGGCCATGAGGCGGAACTTGAACTGCGGGTTGCACATGACGCACGGATTGGGCGTGCGCCCGGCGCGGTACTCGTCTACAAAATACTTCACCACGCTGTGCCGGAAGGCCTCCCGCTCGTCGGCCAGGTGATGCTCCACGCCCATCGTGTCGGCCAGGCGGCGCGCCTCTACCGGCTCGTCGCCCCACACCCACATGGTGAAGCCCACTACCTCGTAGCCCTGCTCCTGCAGCATCAGGCACGTGGCGGTGCTGTCTATACCGCCGCTCATGCCTACTAATATTCGCTTCTTACTGGTGTTCATGCATTAAATGATAATTTATCGGGGCGAAGCCCCGAAATGAAGAATGAAGAACTAAGAATGAAGAATCCTTTAGGGATACAGTATGCAGCGGTAACTGATTCCCCGCCTCCGGGGAGGAGGGGTGGCACGAAGTGACGGGGTGGTAGCGATAATCTCGCTCTTATTCAGAGGTTTATATTTCAACCTACCACCTCCCCCTTCGGGTACTCCTCCTCCTCCCGGGAGGAGGAGAATTCTGTTACATCGCTAATTCTTCATTCATCATTCTTAATTCTTCATTAAAGCGCGCTTGCGCGCGCTAAATTCCCATTTATTATTACGGGCAAAGGTAGGTGATTCCGCAGAGATAGGCAACAGCCGGACGCAAAATAAAGCGTTGCTTTGCTCCCGGCACGACAAGGCTCCATCTCCGCCGCGGTAGCGTTTCAACCCCAGCGCGGTGGCGTTCCAACCCCAGCGCAGTAGCGTTTCAACCCCAGGAAGGCGGTGTTTCAACCCCGGAAAGGCATTGCAATACAGGCACATTGCCCGGCAACGTGGAAGACGAAGAGATTGTAACAGGAATGTAACAGATATGACATACCGCTATAACAGCAGATGCCGACTTTTGCACTTCCATAACCAATAACCCACAACACCGATGCAAAAAAGCTTATTGGCACTGCTCATTGCCCTACTGCCCCTGGCGGCCACGGCTCAGGACTCCCCCATCAACGACGACGGGAAACGGATTGAGAAAGACAAGATGGAGACCAAGGACTATCGGCCCGAGGTGCACGGCACCATCCGCGCCAAGTATGAGTACCAGACGGGCATGCAGGCCAGCCGCTTCGAGGTGCGCACGGCCCGCATCAGCCTCACCGGCAACATTCTGCCCATCATTGCCTACAAGGCCGAAATAGACCTGTCGGACGAGGGCAACATCCGTATGCTCGATGCCTATGCACGCCTTTTCCCCTGCAAGGGGCTGACTGTCACTGCCGGGCAGATGCGCGTGCCTTTCACCATCGACGCACACCGCTCGCCCCACGAGCAATACTTTGCCAACCGCTCGTTCATAGCCAAGCAGGTGGGCAACGTGCGCGACGTGGGCCTCAGCCTGGGCTACGAATTTCCCACCGACATGCCCATTAAGCTGGAAGCCGGACTCTACAACGGCTCGGGGCTGACCAACCAGAAAGTGTGGCACAAGGAAATAAGCTACTCGGCCAAGGCGGAAATGAAACTTGCCCCGGGCTTCAATCTGGCACTGAGCGCACAAGGCATCGAGCCGCAAGACGTGACCATGCATGCCTACGACATAGGCGCCTACTACGAGACGGAGCGCCTGCACATAGAAGGCGAATACCTCTTCAAGACCTACGAAGACAACGCCTTTAAAGACGTGAGCTCGGTAAACGCCTTTGCCAACTACGACCTGCCGCTGAAGAAGGTGTTCAGAAAAATGTCGTTCCTCGTGCGCTACGACATGATGACCGACCATAGCGACGCGGAGACCTGGGACGAGGGCACCGGCCACCTGGCCACTACCGACTACAAGCGCCACCGCGTGACGGGCGGACTGACCTTGAGCCTCTACAAGGCCTTCCGCTCCGACCTGCGCCTGAACTATGAAAAGTATTTCTACCCGGAAGGAAGCATTGCCAAAGAGTCTGAGCAAGACAAGGTGGTGTTAGAACTGATGATACGCTTCTGACGCAGGCCATTTCCCGCACCATATATTTGCTTTTCTGCCCCAAATAACGTATATTTGGGGAGGCAGACCACTAAGAGGCGCCTAACCCGGATATATGGCAAACCCTGCACTACCCCACGTCAGCCCGGCCGAACAAGACTTGCTGTACAGCAAGCTGAGCGCTTACAACGAAGGGCGTGCCTCCTACAAAGAGGCAGGGGCCTACCTTGTGGTGCTGCCGCGCCCCAACCGCCCGACCTACTCGCTGTGGGTGTACTCGCCCCTGCCCGAAAGGCAAGCCATCTTTTACCTCTGTGAGCTGTCGGCCGACGTCAACGAGGCACTGCGCATGGCCAGCACCCTGTGCTTCTACTCCCCGCGCCGGCTCCTGATAGTGGAGTATAACGCCAAGCGCATGCAAAGCCGGGGAGACGACCTCGTAGGCTTCGGCAAATATCAAGGCCACTTCCTGCACGAAGTGCTGCGGATAGACCCCGCCTACGTGACGTGGATAGCCTACAAATTCCGCCCCCGCATCCCCAAGCAAGAACGTTTCCAGCAAATAGCCCGCATCTACCACTCGGCCTACACCGACTTTCAGCGGCGACGGGCCTACGCCAGAAACAACGGCCGCTTCCTGGGCCAACCCGGCGACCGGGTGGAAGGGCTGACGCTGGCCATCGCCCAAGTGCACGTGGAAGACAATCCCTACAAGACGGACGTCAGGAACGGGCAACCCCGCTTCTACGTGCGCCAAGCCATAAAGGCCCACGACTCCGCCGGAAACTCCGTCAGCTTCCGCGTCAATGCCCGCACACCCAGCAACAGTTCATGCACCCTGCCCGCCCTGGAGCACGCCTACCGCCCGGGCGAAACCATAAAAATAGCATCAGCCCGCATAGACCGCACCTACACAGCGGGAGGCACGAAATATACGCGGCTGACGCACGTCAAACTGGAAAGTCAGGGATAGAAAAATCCGAAAGTCAATCTTCACCGTCATCCCACTCGTCATCGCCTTCATCGAAATGGTCTTCACCATCATCGCGGCGCGCCTTGCGGTGCACTGGATGCCGATGGCGGTTGTCCCACTCGTCATCGCCTTCGTCAAAACGGTCTTCGCCGTCATCGCGACGGACACTGCCACGCCCGCGCAGCCAGTCGTCCCACTCATCGTCTCCTTCGTCGAAGCGGTCTTCACCATCGTCATAGAAATGGCCGTCGTTCCACTCGTCATCATAGAAATGGCGCATCAAGCGGCCTTTATCGGACAGCAGCAGGATAAAGTCTTCGTTCCATTTCCTCACCTGCACGGCATAATAGCGTCCGCGGCTGTTTTCTACCACGTAATTGTCGTTGTCATCCACCGAGCGATAAGGAAATCCCTTTTCTTTCAGCACGTCCAATACTTTCCGAGCAATTCCTCCCCGACGAATCTCCCACAAGGTACGCAACCATCGGCCGCTATGGTCGAAAAGCATGATTTTCTCCCGTCCTTCGTGAGCGATTTTCACCTCCAACAAGCCATTGTCGTAATCCCGGTCCAGGATTCGGGCTCCGGGATACCTACGCTTTACCACACGCTCAATGTCACCATCGCCCGCACGGCTGATGACATGGCACTTCCCACAAAGGGTCATACTTGTTCCGGCATAAACATTGCCAACTGCGGCATTTGCATGCGCGCTTTTGGGCATAAACAGCAATGCTGCCATAAGCAAAGCCATTTCCGCGATTTTCACTGTTTTCATAATTCAGCCATCTATTTTGAAAAAACAAGAAATTCCATCAATACCGCTCTATCAGCACCGTAGCATAAGCCGAGATTCCTTCTTCACGGCCGGTAAAGCCCAGCTTCTCCGTTGTAGTAGCCTTGATGGAGACGTCATCGGCATCTACCCCCATTACCGCCGACAGCACCCGCTGCATCTCCGGGATGTGAGGATTGAGTTTAGGACGTTCGGCACAAATGGTAGCATCTACATTGCCTACCCGATACCCTTTCGTGGCTATCAGTTGCACGGTTTTCTTTAGCAGAATCTTGCTGTCAATGTTCTCGTACTCGCCTGCCGTGTCGGGGAAATGATAGCCTATGTCGCGCATATTGGCTGCGCCCAACAAGGCATCGCAAATGGCATGGATGAGCACATCGGCATCCGAATGCCCCAACAGTCCTTTTTCATGCTCCAGGCGTATGCCGCCCAACCAAAGCTCGCGTCCCTCCACCAGGCGGTGGACATCGTAGCCGAAACCTACACGTATGTTTGCCATAACAGCTGATTATCTGATATAAAAGTCCAACACGTTTTCCTCGCCTAAATAGCCTTGCAGATGCTGCCCGACAGCCACAGGCCCCACACCGGCAGGCGTCCCTGTAAAGAGCAGGTCGCCCATCTTCAACGTCATGAAGCGGCTGACATAGGCAATGATGTCATCCACCCGGTGGAGCATGTCCGCAGTCCGGCCACGTTGCACCTCACGACCGTCAATGTCCAAATGAAAATCCAGCTGCTGCACATCGCCGCCCAGCCGGTCCAAGGGGATAAAAGTGCCGATGGCTGCCGAATTGTCGAACCCCTTGCTCAACTCCCACGGATTGCCTGCGGCACGGAAAGCCCGCTGCAAATCGCGCGCCGTAAAGTCTATGCCCACGGTGACGGCATCGTAATACCTATGGGCAAAACGGGGCGCAATGTGCTTGCCAAGGCGGCAAATGCGCACTACCACCTCAGTTTCGTAATGTATCTCACGGGAAAAGTCAGGAAGGAAAAATGGCTTCCCATCCTTCAGAAGCGCAGAATCGGGCTTCATGAAAATAACCGGTTCGCTATTAACCTGGGTATGCCCCAGCTCTTGGTTGTGCAGGGCATAGTTCATTCCTACGGCAATAATCTTCATAAGTTGTTTTCAATACAATTCAAGCGATTGAACATCAAAGCTAGGTGGGCATACAGAGAGGTGTTTTGCACCACAATATGTTCGGGGACACGGATGCGGAAAGGGGTAAAGTTCCACACGGCCTTGATGCCGCCTGCCACCATCTTGTCCGTAATGCTCTGGGCTATCTCGATAGGAACGGTCAGCACACCGATGCGGACACCGTATTCGGCTCTTTTCTGCTCAAACTCATCGGGGTGAAAAATAGGAATACCCTCCGGACACGTGCCCACCAAGTCGGGATTAACATCGAAAGCAGCCACAATCTCCAGCCCGAAGTGCACCAGACCGGAATCACGCAACAACGCGCCACCCAGGCTACCCACCCCGAATAAGAAAGCTTTATGGATATTGGTAAAGCCTAAAAAGTCTTCAAGAACAGCAATCAGCGTATCGACTTTGTAGCCTACACGCGTGCGACCCGCAATGTTGACGTAAGATAAGTCTTTGGCTATCTGAGAGGCATCGATACCCGTTTCCTTGGAAATCTGCGTAGACGAGACAAAGCATTCCCCCCTTTGCTTCAGCAATTTCACATTCGAAAGATACCACGGCAAACGTCGCAGGGTAGGTTCAGGAACCCTGGGGACCTCTTTCTTCGACAATGTATTGCCCACCACTTTCATTTTGTCTGTCCTTATTAGTATAACTCTCGCAAAATTACTGTTTTTTCCTCATTTGCTACACGGCTAAGCGGAAAAGGTTAACATTATTTCCAGTTAAAATGCCTTAGTTTGCCACAAATGATGTATTTTTGACACCCGACATCGCTGTATTATTCGGCTTCTGACCACCGTAACAGCAAAAAAACACGTAAAACCTATGGCAAGAAACTCAAGAAACAATGACTGGAAAGACCGCTTAAACGTGGTTTACTCCACCAACCCGGATTTCAACTATCAAGTAGAAGAAGAAAACAGTCCCGACACCCTGCCCCGACCGCAACAACGCCTGCGCGTACAAACTGAAAGAAAAAATAGAGGCGGCAAAACCGTAACCCTCATCAACGGATTTGTCGGTAAAGAAGAGGACTTAAAAGAGCTGTGCAAATTCCTGAAAAGCAAATGCGGCGTGGGAGGCAGCGCTAAAGACGGTGAAATCATCATCCAGGGCGACTTCAAGCAAAAAGTCATCGAATTACTGAAAGCGGAAGGATACACACAAACCAAATAAAGCTGTCGGCCCTACCGACCCCAAAAGAGAAAAAGGAGTGCGCACCATCACAGATGCTCACTCCTTTTATATCTTTCATAATAAGCGACTTATCGCTTATTCGGCACGCAATGTAAAGCGCTTGAAGTCGAGTACCGTCAGGTCTTTGTCCTGAGACTTCAGATAGTCGGCTACCGTCATCTTGGCATCCTGAATATACTCTTGGTTCAGCAGGCAAGATTCCTTGAAGAACTTAGCCATACGGCCCTTGGCGATATTTTCCACCATTTGGGCAGGCAAGTTTGCAGCCTTCTCGGCAGCAACCTTTTCCTTCAAGTCGCGGATTTCCTGAGCCTGTGCCTCGGTAATATTGCCCTTCATGATGCCTTCATTCAGGTGCTCTTCACTCTCGGCAATGTAGAGGTTGAAGCCGGCCTTCTTCAAAGCAGCTTCCACAGCTTTCTGAATCTGCTCTACCTTGGTCTTTTCAATAGCAACCTGCAACTCGTTAGCCTTCACGTCTTCGGGAACACCGGCCTCGTTAACGGCTATCGGGTTCATGGCAGCAATCTGCATAGCCACTTCCTTGCCAATCTGAGGATCACACTCCTTGTTCAGCACAACCATCGTGCAGAGGAAGTTCTTGTTCTGGTGATTGTAAGTAGCAATGCAGGGGCCTTCTACTACATTGTAGCCATCCAGTTCCATCTTTTCGCCAGTGATACCGCTGCGATCTACCACAGCTTGAGCCACCGTCACATCGCCCAACGGCAAAGCCTTCACTTCGTCCAAAGTCTTGCACTTATTGGCAATGGCAGCGTCCAAGATATCTTGAGTCAGCTTCACGAAGTCCGCATTCTGGGCAACGAAGTCGGTTTCGCATTTCAAGGCTATCATAGCTCCGAAACCATCTACAGCCTTCACCAGCACACAGCCCTCGGAAGCTTCACGATCCGAACGTTTTGCAGCTACAGCCTGTCCTTTTTCACGGATAATCTTCATAGCCTTGTCGAAATCGCCTTCTGCATCGGTCAAGGCATTTTTGCAATCCATCATACCAGCTCCGGTCATTTTACGAAGCTTGGTAATATCAGCCATTGTTACAGCCATAATGTCTTTCTCTTATTTTATTAATAGTGAATAATAGTATTTAAAAGTAAATAAGAGCTGAGAACAGAGAATAGCAAGATGTCTGCAACCGACAGCTTCCACGTCTCAGTTCCCAACTCTTACAAAATATGCTTAAGCCTCTTCGTCTTCCTTAATGAAAGCAGCGGCCTTGGAAGCGTTGATAGCCTCCTCATCCGACTTGTCCAGACGAGCCTTAACAGCTTTGCGCTTGCCTTTGGCAGCAGGAGCCTCGCCGGCAGCCTCCATGTCGACCTTTTCAGCTTTGCGCTCTTCCAAGCCTTCCTGCATGGCGGCGCAGCAAGCATCGAGAATTACTTCGATGGACTTGGTTGCATCGTCATTGGCCGGGATTACGAAGTCTACATTGGTAGGATCAGAATTGGTATCGACAATACCGAACACGGGGATGCCCAGACGGTTGGCCTCACGCACGGCAATGTTCTCCTTCATTACGTCTACTACGAACAAAGCAGAAGGCAGACGGGTCAAGTCGGCGATGGAGCCCAGCGTCTTGTCCAGCTTTGCACGCTGACGCGAGATTTGGAGGATTTCTCTCTTAGAGAGGTTGGCATAAGTACCGTCGCTGGTCAGCTTGTCGATAGTAGCCATTTTCTTCACAGCCTTACGGATGGTGGGGAAGTTGGTCAACATACCGCCCGGCCAACGCTCGATTACATAAGGCATGTTCACAGAAGCAGCTTTCTCAGCTACCACCTGCTTAGCTTGTTTTTTAGTAGCAACAAACAGGACTTTCTTTCCTGATTTCACGATTTGCTTCAAGGCTTCGGCAGCCTCGTCTACTTTAGCAACCGTTTTGTTGAGGTCAATGATATGAATACCATTGCGCTCCATGAAGATGTAGGGAGCCATTGCAGGGTTCCACTTGCGTTTGAGGTGGCCGAAGTGGCAACCGGCTTCCAATAATGTATCAAAGTTTGTTCTTGACATTGTCTTTGTCTTTTTAAATCGTTTACTTTCTTTTTTGTTTCTCTTCCTAAACCAACCGCCGGGTAGCCTTGCCATAAAAAAGGGGGCGAGAGTCCCGGTAGTTTAGATGCTAAACGCTTTTCCGTTTGAGAGTTGAGAGTCAGCAGTCGAGATTTATGCAACTTGTCCGCCCCAACCGTTCTCCAAACTCTTAACGTTTACTGAACTGGAATCTGCGGCGTGCTTTGGGACGACCCGGTTTCTTGCGTTCAACGGCACGCGGGTCACGAGTCATAAAGCCTTCTGCACGGAGGGCAGCCTTGTCTTCGGGGTTGATTTTCACCAATGCACGGGCAATAGCCAAACGCAATGCCTGAGACTGGCCGGTGAAACCACCGCCGCAAAGGTTTACCTTAATATCGTATTTGTCAGCTACGCCAAGTTTGTTCAGCGGCTGCTTAACCACGTACTGGAGAATGCCCGAAGGGAAATACACCGCGAGGTCTCTTTTGTTGATGGTAATCTTTCCTGTACCTTCGCTGACGTAGACGCGTGCAATAGCGCTCTTACGTCTGCCTAATGCATTTACTACTTCCATTATCTCTTATTTAAGTGCGTTAATATCAATCATTTTGGGGTTCTGTGCCTGGTGCTTGTGCTCGCTGCCGGCGTACACATACATGTTGCCCAGCAACTTGGCGCCCAGCTTGTTCTTGGGCAGCATGCCTTTCACTACTTTGCGCAGCAGGCGGTCTTCGCCGTTAGGCTTAGCCATGAGGCGGGCGGGAGTCATTTCGCGCTGTCCGCCGGGGTAGCCGGTGTAGGACAGGTAGACGCGGTCGCTCCATTTGTTACCCGTCAGTTTCACTTTGTCGGCATTGATAATGATGACATTATCGCCACAGTCTACGTGAGGAGTGAAGTTGGGTTTGTACTTGCCCCTCAACAGTTTCGCAACTTTTGCGCCCAGCCGGCCCAATACCTGGTCGGTGGCATCGACGATGACCCACTCTTTGGTCGCCGTCACGTTGTTTGCAGAAATGGTCTTGTAACTTAAAGTATCCACTCTTTTACTTGAATTTAAAATTGTTACTACTAAATCCCATTCATCGGCGGGGATGCGTGCCCCGGACAAAAGGCTCGGTTTAACCCGCTATGAATGAAATGTTTATCTTCTTCAGATAATAATCGGCTTGCAAAGGTACTATTTTTCTGACAACTGGCAAAGGTTTTCTTGTTTTTTTTAATAGTCGGTGGCGGCGAGCTTGGCGCGGTAGTAGGCTTCGACGTCCGCCCAGCGGTAGTAGGGACCGGTGACGGCGGGCAGGGGCAAGCGGGCTTCGCGCTCGTTGAGCAGCACCTTAAGCAGCGTGTCGCCGCCATGGGGGTTGCGGTAGAAGACGAGCTGAATGTTGCAGGCCATGGTGAGCAGGCGGTAGCCGCGCCAGTCGGCGTCGAGCGTCTCGGGGTCGGCGTGGGGACGGCCCCAGTCGTCCAGTTCGAGCAGGGCGGCCAGGGGCAGGAAGTTGCCGTCGTGGCCGAAGCGCAGGTGGGCGGCGGGCTCTCCGTCGGCCAAGGCCTGCGAGGCGCAGTCGAGCAGGTCGAGCAGCAGACGGGCGGCGCGGAAGGGCATGAGGCCAGCGGTGAGGGGCGAGTTGCAGTAGGGCAGGTACCAGGCCAGGTTGTTGCACCGCCACAGTTCGTAGCACTCCCCGGGGGTGAAGAGGGAGAGCAGCTCGAGGTCGGTGTCATGGCTCTGCATGATGGCGGCCACGGAGAAGAGCTTGCGCATCAGGGCGATGGAGTCCACCGCAGCGGCATAAGCGGGGTCGCTGAAGAGCACGCCCATCAGCCTGCCGGGACGGAGGTGGCGGGCCTGGAACTGCCGCTGCACGTCGGCCAGCAGTGGGAGGCGGCCTATGGAGTCCACCCGGGGCGTGGAGGGCGGCGTGAGCACGGCCAAGTCGCGCTCGCTGGCGCTGTTGGTGATGGTCAGGCCGGGGTTAAGCGCCTGCAGCCGGAGGCACTGGGCCGTCATAGAGAGCATGACGCGGGGCACCTGGGTAGAGCGGGCGTCGATGCGGGCACCGGTGGTGAAGACTTGGGGGAAGTTGCGGTACATTCTCATCGCGATGCCCCGGTGCTGGCGGGCGCCGCGCGGGGTGAGCTCGCCGATGCGGCCGCGGGCCATGCGGGCCATGCTGTCCACCACCGTCAGCACCTGGTGGCCGCGGGGGGTGAGCACGCCCAGCGAGTCGGCGCGGCGGAGGGTGCGGAGGGGCATCAGGTAGTCGTCCATGTCCGTCAGGTAGCGCGAGCCGTGGCGGGCAAAGGTGCTGATGTAGAAGGGCTCGTAGCCCTCGGGGGCGGGTGTCAGGGGGTAGGCCGAGAGGGCGGTGTCGGGCACGGGGTAGGCGCGGTAGTTGTGGGCGGAGAGGAGGCGGTCGGCCTCAATCTCCTGCAGGGCGGTCTGCGCCTGGGCGAGGTTGGCCGTCAGCAGGGAGAGGAGTGCGAGGGCCAGGGCGGGAATGATTCGTTTCATGGCGGGTGCTGTGTTTTTAGGATTTGACGTCTATATATATAATATGGTGTAGGCGTGTGCCGGAACAGGGCCTTCATCCTGTCATTCTGAGCGCAAGCGAAGAATCTCTTAAAACGCAAGCTAAACGGGGAGATCCTTCACTTTGTTCAGGATGACCTGCTGCATACTGCTGCACACACGCTCTGCCGCCGCAAGTTTACGGAAAAGGGGCGGGCCGGGCAAGTTTTTAAGTTTTATTAAGACACCCTTTGCACCCCAAAAACACAGGCGCGGATTACGCGGGACAACAGGGAAGCCCTGCAACAAGGAATCCGTGAATTCCGCGCAATCCGCGCCTTATGCTATGCCCCGCTCCTTAGAACTCCGCATTCCTGGGCGTGCGCGGGAAGGGAATCACGTCGCGTATGTTGGCCATGCCGGTGACGAACAGCAGCAGGCGCTCGAAGCCCAGTCCGAAGCCGGCGTGGGGGCAGGTGCCGTAGCGGCGCGTGTCGAGGTACCACCACATGTCCTTCATCGGGATGCCCAGCTCCCGGATGCGCGCCATGAGCTTGTCGTAGCTCTCCTCGCGCACGCTGCCGCCGATGATTTCGCCTATCTGCGGGAAGAGCACGTCGGTGCCCTGCACGGTGCGGCCATCGGGGTTCTGCTTCATGTAGAAGGCCTTGATTTCCTTGGGGTAGTCGGTCATGATGACGGGGCGGCCGAAGTGGCGCTCCACCAGGTAGCGCTCGTGCTCGCTGGCCAGGTCGCAGCCCCAGTAGACGGGGAATTCGAACTTCTCGCCCCGGGCCACGGCTTCCTCCAGTATGCGTATGCCCTCGGTGTAGGGCAGGCGGACGAACTCCGTCCCCACCACGCCGCGCAGGCGGTCGAGCAGGCCCTTATCGACCATCTTGTTGAGGAACTCCAGGTCGTCCATGCAGTTGTCCAGCGCCCACTGCACGCAGTACTTTATGAACTCCTCCTCCAGGTCCATCAGCTCGGTGAGGTCGGCGAAGGCCACCTCGGGCTCCACCATCCAGAACTCGGCCAGGTGGCGGGGCGTGTTCGAGTTTTCGGCACGGAACGTTGGGCCGAAGGTGTAGATGGCTCCCAGCGCCGTGGCTGCCAGCTCGCCTTCGAGCTGTCCGGACACGGTGAGGCTGGCCTGCTTGCCGAAGAAGTCGCTGTCGTACACTATCGAGCCGTTCTCGTCCTTCTTCAAGTCGTAGAGGTTCATGGTGGTCACCTGGAACATCTGGCCCGCCCCCTCGCAGTCGGACGCGGTGATGATGGGCGTGTGGAAGTAGTAGAAGCCCCTGTCGTGGAAGAACTTGTGTATGGCGATGGCCATGTTGTGGCGTATGCGGAAGACGGCCCCGAAGGTGTTGGTGCGCGGCCTGAGGTGGGCAATCTCGCGCAGGAACTCCATGGAGTGGCCCTTCTTCTGCAGGGGGTAGGTGTTGTCGCACGTGCCCAGCACCTCAATCTCGCGGGCCTGCACCTCCACCTTCTGTCCGGAGCCCACGCTGGCCACCAGCTCTCCGTTCACGCTGAGGCATGCTCCGGTGGTGATGTCCTTCAGCAGGGCCTCGTCGAAGCGGTCGAGGTCTACCACCACTTGCACGTTGTGTATGGTGCTGCCGTCGTTCAGTGCCACGAAGGCCACTTGCTTGCTTCCCCGGCGGGTGCGCACCCATCCTTTCACGTTGACCATCGCGCCGAAGTCTTCACGGCGCAGCAGGTCGGCTATCTTTGTTCTGTTAATCTTTTCCATGTCAATTAAGTGATTAGTGGTTAGTGATTAGTGATTAGTGGGTAGCGATGAGTGTTTAGTGATTAATAGGAACTAATCACTCATCACTAACCGCTAATCACTATTATTCGAATGCCCCCATGCGCAGGTAGTTCACCTCGGCCTCGGTGAGGAAGCGCCACTCGCCCCGGCGCAGGCCTTTCTTGGTCAGCCCGGCGAAGTAGACGCGGTCCAGCTTCACCACCTTGTAGCCCAGCGACTCGAAGATGCGGCGCACGATGCGGTTGCGTCCCGAGTGTATCTCGATGCCCACGTCGTTCTTCTTCTCCTCGCTGGTGTAGCTGATGGCGTCGGCATGAATCTCGCCGTCGTCCAGCTGTATGCCTTGCACAATCTGGTCCATGTCGGCGCGCGTCAGGTCCTTGTCGAGGTGCACGTGGTAGATTTTCTTCTTCAGGTACTTGGGGTGCGTCAGCTTCGAGGCCAGGTCGCCGTCGTTCGTCAGCAGCAGCACGCCCGTGGTGTTGCGGTCCAAGCGGCCCACGGGGTAGATGCGCTCGGGGCAGGCGTTCTTCACCAGGTCCATCACGGTGCGGCGGGCCTGGGGGTCGTCGCTGGTGGTGACGGTGTCCTTGGGCTTGTTGAGCAGGATGTATATCTTGCGCTCGATGCTGACGGGCTGGTCGTGGAACTTCACTTCGTCGCTGCGCTTAATCTTCGTGCCCAGCTCGGTCACCACTTGCCCGTTTACCGACACCACGCCTGCCTGGATGAACTCGTCGGCCTCGCGGCGCGAGCAGATGCCCGCATTGGCCAGGAACTTGTTCAGGCGGATAGGCTCGTTGGGGTCGACAAACTGCTCCTTGTACTCTATCTGCTTCTTCTTGCTGTACTTGGCGTTGGGGTTATAGTCGGCCGTGCGCGGGCGGTAGGGACGCTGTTGCTGCCCGTAGCCGCCATTGTTTCCGCCTCCCGCATAGCCCGGCCTCCTGCCGCCGTTGTTGGGGTTGAAACGCGGGCGGAAGCTCCTTTGCTGGCCTTCGCCGCCTTCCTGGTTGGGGTTGAAGCGCGGACGGTAACCACGTTGCTGCTGTTGGCCATAGCCCCCCTCCTGATTGGGATTGAAGCGCGGGCGATAGGGGCGTTGCTGGCCTTCGCCGCCCTCCTGGTTGGGGTTGAAGCGCGGACGGTAAGAGCGTTGTTGGTAGCCCTCGCCGCCCTCTTGGTTGGGATTGAAGCGCGGGCGGTAACTACGTTGCTGGCCGTCCCCCTCCCGACTGGGATTAAAACGCGGACGATAGCCCTTTTGCTGGCCTTCGCCACCTTCCTGGTTAGGATTGAAGCGCGGGCGGTAGGGGCGGTCGCTGCTATATGCACGTTGCGGACGGTCGCCGCTATTGAATCTCGGGCGATAGGGACGTTCCCCGCCATTGTCATACGGACGTTGCGGACGCCCAAAGCCTTCCTTGTACTGGTTGCCGCCATCACGGCTTGCGTTGGCATTGCCTTCTGTAGCAGAGGCATTCTGCCAAGTTTCGTTGTCTGTAGCCATTGTTTTTGTCTGAAATATAAATAATTAAACCTGTGGCCTCACGGCCTATCACATATTTAGATGTTCAACACTGTTTCTTCTTTTTACATGCCTGTATAGTTGTGGGGCGTTATGGCGCACAACTCTTTCTTGATGTCCTCGCCCACGTTCAGGCCCTCGATGAAGTCCTTGATGGAAGCCTCGGTAATGGCCTGGTTGGTACGCGTCAACGCCTTCAACGCCTCGTAAGGATGCGGATAGGCCTCGCGGCGCAGGATGGTCTGGATAGCCTCGGCCACCACGCTCCAGCAGTTGTCGAGGTCGCGGTAGATGGCCGTCTCGTTGAGCAGCAGCTTGCGCAGCCCCTTCAGCGAGCTTTGGATGGCAATGACGGAGTGCCCGAACGGCACGCCCACGTTGCGCAGCACCGTGGAGTCGGTCAGGTCGCGTTGCAGGCGCGACACCGGCAGCTTTGCCGACAGATGCTCGAGTATGGCGTTCGACATGCCCAAGTTGCCCTCGGCATTCTCAAAGTCGATGGGGTTCACCTTGTGGGGCATTGCGCTCGAGCCCACCTCGCCCGCCTTGATTTTCTGCTTGAAGTACTCCATCGAGATGTACATCCAGAAGTCGCGGTTCATGTCTATCATGATGGTATTGATGCGCTTCAACGCGTCGAACACCGCCGAAAGGTTGTCGTAGTTGGATATCTGCGTGGTGTATTCCTCACGCTCCAGCCCCAGCTTCTCAGCCACAAACTTGTTGCCGAAAGCCTTCCAGTCGTAGGCCGGATAAGCCACATGATGGGCGTTATAGTTGCCCGTAGCGCCGCCAAACTTGGCCGTCAGCGGGCAAGCCTTCAACGCAGCCAGCTGGCGCTCCAGGCGATAGACATACACGTAGACCTCCTTGCCCAAGCGGGTGGGCGAAGCAGGCTGCCCGTGCGTTTTGGCCAGCATGGGTATGTCGGCCCACTCCTCGGCATAGGTGCGCAGCTGGGCTATCAGCTCCTCCAGTTGGGGGTAATACACCTGCTCCAGCGCTTCTTTCACCGACAGGGGCACCGATGTGTTGTTGATGTCTTGCGAAGTCAGTCCGAAATGAATAAACTCCTTGTAAGGTTCCAATCCGCCCAGGCGGTCGAACTGCTCCTTCAAGAAGTATTCCACAGCCTTCACGTCGTGGTTTGTCACGCCCTCAATTTCCTTGATGCGGCGGGCATCGGCTTCCGAAAAATTGCGGTAAATGTTTCTCAGGGTCTCGAAGATGCCTTTATCCACGCCCTCCAATTGGGGCAAGGGCAATTCACACAAGGCAATGAAGTATTCCACTTCCACCCGCACACGATACTTTATCAAGGCAAATTCCGAGAAATAATCGGCCAAGGCTCCCGCCTTGCTCCGATATCGACCGTCAATCGGAGAGATGGCGGTCAGAATGTCCAGTTCCATACGTATTCAGTAAAATGATAATTATCAGGTTGCAAAAATACTGCTTTTTTCCGATTAGTAGGAAATGGTTAACGTTTTTTTCCCAGTCAGAAAAAAATTGCTCCCCGGTCAGGAAAAAATTACGGGCTAACTAGGGGGGATAATTAATCTGAATCAGTATGCGATACTGTGTTTTGTTCAATTGCGTCTGCAGTGCGGTCGCAATTGGATAAAGTCTGTAAAGATGTCCACATATAACTTGTAGTTCGTAACTTGTAGCTGCGGAGATTCGCCCCGCTAAATTGTAGCATAAAAAGGCGCGCCACCCCACCGGGCAGCACGCCTTACAAACAAAACAAACAAACGGCCCGGCGGCCGATCCTCACGGACAGGACTAAATGCCGGACGGGATATCTTTACTTTTCATAAAGATATTTATGGCTCGTCACCCTCTACTGTTGCTGTTGCATCACTATAGCCATACAAAGCATGTGTAGGACCATACTCCTGATTGCCTTCTTCACCACCCTCAATGATGTAGGGAGCGCCTTCGGTGGCTTGAGTACCTACCCTGTAGGTGATGTCAGAAGCTGTGCAGTTCTTCAAAGTAAGCGAATTATCGGCAATATAACCAACGATAGAACCTACCTTATTATGATGTCTTTCATCCAAAGAGGTAATCCACAAGGTTGCATTGGTTACACTGCAATTTTCAAGCTCAATGTTCACATAATCGCATTGTCCCACCAAGCCACCTACAGCATAACTGCTTCTTATATCAACATTTTCAGCCTTACAGTTTTTCATACTCGTACGCACACCCGAAACATAACTACCAACGGAACCGACCATTCCACCTACCCCAGTGTAATTATATGCTGGTGCAGTTGCAGACTCACTCATGCGTATGTGAACATTCTTCACCGTACAGTTTTCAATCGTCTCGCCAGTGAAATAACCGACCAACGCTCCTTGACCATCAAAAGCATTAAGAATTATCACATTCTCTACCGTCAAATTTTTAATGGATAAATTCGTGCTACTAAACAAGCCTTTTGTAACCTTCTCACTTTTAGCACCGCATTCAAAATTCTTGATGGTATGTCCCTGTCCATCGAAAACACACATTCCCCGATAATCCTTGGATGTGAGCCAACGAATAGGTTCCCATTTGGTACCTTTCAGGTCAATATTATTCATCAGTTTAAACGTATAGCCATTTTCTCCTACGGCACCCTTTTTCAAATTAAAATGCTCATTCATGCACCCCGCGTCATTATCAGAACCTGCTGTTATAGCATTCTGCTGCAACCAAACCAGTTCCCCGGCCGTACGGATATTAACCACATTACCATCAAACTCCGGCTTGGTAGCCTCGAAGACAGCCTCGCTCTCCATGTCCTTGAATTCGCATTCAAAGATTTCATCGCAAACCACCGATACGGCCACACCCGTTTTGCCGGTTAGCATATTGCCGAAGATGGTAGTCAGGAAGTTGCGCTGGATGGGGATGTCGGTGGTACAGTCGTAAGTGTACACGCTGTTCGTGCCCTTCAGTGCCTCCCACTTGAAGTGGATTTTCGTCTGTTCGTCGGTTTCGGCCAGCAGGTAGTCCACGGTCAGGGTGCGGAAGCCGTCTTTGGCATCATAGTCCTCCGTGTAATCCTTTTCTGTCGTGCTGGCCAGCTTGGCGGTGTAGGCCGTGCTTTCCTCGTCGCTCAGCTTCGAGCCGGTAGCCACGCCTGTTATGGCGTTCAGGCTGGTGAAGCGCTGGCAACCGTAGTAGGTTATCTTGAAGTTGTCCGGCATGTCGGCGCCCGCCATTTTCACATCGCTCGCCACCACGCGCACCTTGGCAAAGGGGCGGCGCAGAGTGAGGCTGACACCTTGGGCTGCGTTTACCGTCAGGTTCTTCGTCACGAAGTAGGCATCGCGGCTCTCGTCGTTCAGCTGTTTGTCTGCCGCATCTTTGCAGGAGATGGCGGCGAGGTTGGTGGTGTTGTAGTGCAAGTCATCGGTTGAGCCTGCCGTCACAAAGTCCGCCCAAGCCACAAATTTGTATTCCTGCCCCTCCACCAAGGCCACGTCGAAGGTGGTGGCGTTGGTGCCTACCCCCTTCACGGTTTGCGTCATCGGCTCCACCACTACGGTCTGTCCTTCGGCGTCATACACCGCCAGCTTGTAGCGCAGGTCATACTGCGTGCGGTCCACATTAGTCACGCCGCCCTTGGCGCTGTTGGTGTACCCTGCCCCACCGGCACGCGTCAGGGCCATGGCTTCGGGAGCCTCGAGGGCGATGCGCACCATGCGTTCTTCGCCCGAACCGGCACCGGACACGGTTTCCAACTCATTCTGGCATCCGGCAAAGCATAGTGCCGAGAGTGCCAACATACTCAACATTTTCTTCATAATGTCTTGATTTTAAAAATGAAACATATATTGATTGACTACTAATTACCAACTACAATAACATATTCATCATCAAAGCCCTCGTCCACGCCCAGGCCGCCATCGCCCAAGTTGCGGGTGAGGAAGCGGCTGCGGATAACCGTCTCGCGGTTGCGGCGCAGGGGGATGTCCACATTGGCAGTGCGGCTCAGTTCGTTGCCCTCGGCATCCAGGAAGTAGAAGTCGGCCATCACATGTGTCTCCCCATCGCTGTCTACCAGGATGTAGTCGTAGGCCAGACAGACGTTGCCCGTCTCGTTCACTATGGAGGGATGGGTGCGCGTCTCGCGCGTGCTCACCCACCGGCAGGGCTCTTGCCCCAAGGCATCGTAAGCCACGCTGACAAACTGCTTGTAGCGGATAACCACCTGCACCTCTTCTATGTTGCCTCCCGCCTGCAGGAATTCGTCGAGGTCGTCGGTGTAAAGCCGCAGGCGTCCGACAGGGCGGGTCATGTAGACCACTGCATCGGCGGCACCCGCCGTCTGCCGGGTCATTCCGAACCGGGCAAGTCCTGTGGCCGAATTCTTATGGTGCAACTCCTGCATGGTGGTCTCCGTGTTGACTTCTATAAAGTCCAGCCGCGAGGTGTCGTAGTGCCAGTCGGCAGGACGGGCCGCAGGCACGTAGTCGGCCCACGCCACGGCGGTGTAGTCTCCCCCGGCCGGCAGCCGGAAGTACACTTCGGCCTGCGGGGGCAGGGCATCGTTGTCCACCGTCAGCTCGCGGCGCGCCACCACGGCCTCATCGCCGCCCAGGGCGTTGTCGCGCACCTCCACCACGAAACGCAGCGCCAGGCGGTCATCGGGCAGATAGGAGGGCGATGCCTCGGCCTCCAACTCGGTTTCGGTGCGGCGGCCATCCGGGTCATACGCTATTTCCTTGTAGAAAGGGGGTGGCGTGCGGTCGGCATGCAGCCGCACCACAAAGTCCTCCATGGCTTGCTCCTCTGCCGGATATTGGTGTATGGTGGCCTCGCAGCCCGCCAGCCCAAGGGCACAAGCGGCCATGGCTGCAAGGATGGTAAGGTGATATCGTTGTTTCATAAGGCTATCCTCCTTTGCTTCCTCTTGATGTTCCATTTGTAAGACAGGCTGATGGCTGCGCGCGTCACGCCCCAATACAGTTTGTCGCCCGAGGCATACATTTTTTGCCCTGCGCGGATGCCTGTATTTTCGTATTTGTCATATTTATAGTCGGCAAAGCCCACGCCCAGGGTGAACTCCGCGCCCCAGCGCCCGCCCTTGCCGAAGGGCAGCGCGTAGCCGTAACTCAGGCCCATGCCCCACAGTGCATGACCGGGGTCTTGGTAACGGCCTTTATCGCCAAGGGCAATGTTGAAGCCCGCCACATGGGTATGCAGGCCCACGAAGTGGCGGTCGGCCACCCGGCTGAACCAATAGCGCACCTCGGGCTGGGTGGCCAGCAGGCGCACCTTGCGCGTTTCCTTAAACAAGTCGTAGGGAGAATAGTAGACGGGCACGTCGAGCGACCAGCGGGGCCACAGCTCCACCTCGAAGCCCACGTTGGCCACCGCAGCGGCTGCAATGGCCAGCACGTTGCTCTTGAGCAGGACTGCACACCCGGCCGACGGGCCCTTCAACGCCACCGGCCTGGCGTAGGAAAGCTTGCCCGGCAGCGTTGAAACGCCCGGTGCCCGGTAGTGCACGATGGGCGGCACAGGCGGCTGGTCGTAGCACACGATGACCATGCGCGAGTTGCGCAAGGGCGGGAACACCCGGCGCACCAGCTGCGTCCAAATGCGGCCGCCGTCGAGGGCTTGTATCTGCCGCTTGCGGGCGGCATAGTCCGGCTCGGTGGCCAGGATACGCAGGATGTCATCGCGATAAGGGAAAGCCTCTTCGTCCCGCAAAGCATGGGCCACCGATTCCCAGTCCTCCGCGAGGTTTTCCACACGCAGCAGCGAGTCGGGCAACAGTGCATGCTCCTGCAGATAACCAGCCAAAGCGCGCGAGCGGTAGTCGCCCAGCCGGCGGTTCCAGTCCACAGGGCCTTCGGGCGAAGCGCTTCCACCCACCCACACATAGGCCAGGCGCACGCGGTAGTCACCACGGATGCGCTTCACCAGGCGGGCAATGCTGTCGGTCTGCGCAGTAGGGTGCAGCGTGTACTTGTTCACCGGGTAGACCACCGGCACCAGGTCGGTGCGCGAGTAGTGCAGCACGGAATCTATTTGCGACGGAGGCAAAAAGGTGACATACCGGGGATACCAGCGCCGCGCCCCCTGTGCCACCGTGTCGGCCATTGCCGCCTGGTGCTGCGCCCGCAGGGACAGCGGGCAGACGTGCAGCGCTGCTATGGAAAAGAAGATGAGGATAAAACAAGAAAAACGTATCCGCATGGGCAAGATGCAAAGTAGCAGTCCTCCAGATTCCCACAACGGACTATCATTTGTATTTGTTTGCTTTCACACATATATAAAAGAAAAGCGCGGGAATCTGTACCTGTCACTCGTCCCACACTTCGAGGCCTTCGCATTGCCCATCATCGTAAAACGAGCAACGCAGAAGCCCACGCCGATATGCATATGCCTTGGCATGCCTTCCAGACCAGGAAGGCACACCAAGGGCTTGTATACACACCCCGCAGACATCTACCATTGCTTTGTTTTGACGATGACTCAAAAGTTGCGAAGTTTCGAAGTGTCAAAAACAAAACGTCAAGTAAACGTCTCTCTTACATATGTCTTCCCCCTTACCCGTCCTTTCCCCTTACCTATGCAGGCAAGAGATACCGGCGTGAGGGACGGGGCAAAGGTATGACTTTTTCCCAACATAGGCAACAAAGAGGAGGAAAAATAAAGCAAAATATCCGCTGACCGAGCAGGATGACTATAATTCGTGGCTGGCCATGCGAATGCGGAAACAGCCGGAATAAACGCCTGTATAACCGTAGGATGTACGCTAAAAATAGCCAAGTGAAAAAAGTGACATTTCTGTCAACTTTTTGATGCAGATTGCAGGCAGTATACCCACTCCTCTAGCCACAAAAAATAAGGGATACACCCTAAGGCATATCCCTTTGCATCATTATGACTTGGTGGGCGCTGAGGGATTCGAACCCCCGACCCTCTGCTTGTAAGGCAGATGCTCTGAACCAGCTGAGCTAAGCGCCCTTTTGAACACCGAAAACGCACTTTAAAAAAGAAAGGAGTAGTGGGCGCTGAGGGATTCGAACCCCCGACCCTCTGCTTGTAAGGCAGATGCTCTGAACCAGCTGAGCTAAGCGCCCGTGCGTTTCCGTTTCAAAAGCGATGCAAAGGTACTACATATTTTGGTATCTCCAAACGTTTCTGCCAATATTTTATAGAAAAAGTTTCTAATATCTTACGCAAACACTGATTATCAACAGCTTAATGAAACAATTATTTTTCACTTATTTCTCAGTACCTCCAGGAGATGCAGAAAAAACGTGGGTGTGTTAAAAAAACAATGAACGCTTTCAAATGTTATATATTAGGCGCGGATTTCGCGGAATAACGCGGATTTAATAAGCTTAATCCGTGAAATCCGCGTAATCCGCGCCTAAAAGAAAGCATTCAGTATCACTTATACTCCTGCCAGCTCTTTATCTGGATGTCCTCCACCTTCATGCCACAGAAGGCTTCGATGAAGGCACTGGCCAGGCGGGCGTTCGTAATAAGCGGAATGTTGTGGTCGATGGCGCCACGGCGAATCTTGTAACCGTTGGTCAGCTCGCGCTTCGTGTGATTCTTGGGAATGTTGACGATGAGGTCGAACGCATGGTCGGCTATCATCTTCATCACGTTGTTCTCGGCATCGGGCTTCTCGTCCGGCCAATAAACCGGCACAGCGGACACGCCATGGGCGTTGAGGAAGGCCGATGTGCCTGCGGTGGCGTAAATCTTGTAGCCCTTGGCAAAGAGCATCCGGCTGGCATCCAGCAGGTCCACCTTCGACTTCATGGCACCCGAAGAGAGCATGATGCCCTTCTGCGGAATCTTGAAGCCCGTGGCCAGCATGGCGTTCAGCAAAGCTTCGTCGAAGTCATCACCCAGACAGCCCACTTCACCCGTGGACGACATGTCCACGCCCAGCACCGGGTCGGCCTTGTGCAGGCGCGAGAAGGAGAACTGGCTGGCCTTGACGCCAATCCAGTCGATGTCGTAAGCCGACTTGTCGGGTTTGGTGTAGGGAGCGTCCAGCATAATCTTCGTGGCCGTCTCGATGAAGTTGCGCTTCAGCACCTTGCTGACAAAGGGGAACGAGCGGCTGGCACGCAGGTTGCACTCTATGACTTTCACCTCGTTGTTGCGCGCCAGGAACTGGATGTTGAACGGGCCGGAGATGTTCAGCTCCTTGGCTATCTGCCGGCTTATCTTCTTGATGCGGCGCGCTGTGGCGAAGTATATCTTCTGCGCGGGGAACACCAGCGTAGCGTCGCCCGAATGCACGCCGGCAAACTCGATGTGCTCGGAGATGGCGTACTCCACAATCTCACCGTTCTGCGCCACGGCATCAAACTCTATCTCCTTGGTATTCTGCAGGAATTGCGACACCACTACGGGGTATTCCTTGGACACCTCGGCGGCCATCTTGAGGAATTCTTCCAACTCCTCTTCGTCGTAGCACACGTTCATGGCAGCGCCCGAGAGCACGTAGCTGGGGCGCACCAGCACCGGATAGCCCACCTTGGCCACAAAGCCCTTCACGTCGTCCAGGCTGGTCAGCTCCTGCCAGGCGGGTTGGTCGATGCCCAGCAGGTCGAGCATGTGCGAGAACTTGTTGCGGTTCTCTGCCCGGTCGATGCTGACAGGCGACGTGCCCAGCACGGGCACCGACTGGCGGTAGAGCTTCATGGCCAAGTTGTTCGGAATCTGTCCGCCCACCGACACGATGACGCCGCGCGGCTGCTCCAGGTCGATGACGTCGAGCACACGCTCGAAGGAGAGTTCGTCGAAGTACAGGCGGTCGCACATGTCATAGTCCGTGGACACAGTCTCCGGGTTATAGTTTATCATGATGGACTTGTAGCCCAGCTTGCGTGCCGTCTGGATGGCATTGACCGAGCACCAGTCGAACTCTACGCTCGAGCCGATGCGGTAAGCGCCCGAGCCCAGCACCACTACCGACTTCTCGTGCTTGTAGTAGTTCACGTCGTAACCCTCGGCACCATACGTCATGTACAGGTAATTGGTCAGCTCGGGGTGCTCGCTGGCCACGGTATTGATGCGCTTCACAGCCGGCAGAATGCCCAACTCCTTGCGGCGGGCGCGCACCTGCAGGTTCTCCTTCTCCATGTTCCCTTCGGGATGGAGCACGAAGCGGGCTATCTGGAAGTCGGAGAAGCCCAGCACCTTGGCCTGGCGTAGCACGTCGGCAGGAATGTCTTCCACCTTGGTGTATTCGGACAGCTTGTGCTTGTAGTCCACAATGTTCTTCAGCCTTTCCAGGAACCAGGGGTCAATCTTGGTCAGCTCGTAGATGCGGTCGATGGAGATGCCCTCTTCCAGCGCCTGGGCAATGGCAAAGATGCGCAGGTCGGTGGGGTGAGCCAGTTCGTGCTCCACGTCGTCGAAGTGCAGGTTGTCGTTACCCACAAAGCCATGCATGCCCTGGCCTATCATGCGCAGGCCCTTCTGGATGATTTCCTCGAACGAACGGCCGATGGACATGATTTCGCCCACCGACTTCATGGAGGAACCTATCTCGCGGCTCACGCCCACAAACTTCGTCAAGTCCCAGCGGGGGATTTTGCAAATCAGGTAATCCAGCTGCGGAGCCACGTAGGCCGAGTTGGGCGTGCCCATCTCGCCAATCTGGTCGAGCGTATAGCCCAGCGCAATCTTGGCAGCCACGAAGGCCAAGGGGTAGCCCGTAGCCTTGCTGGCCAAAGCGGAAGAACGGCTCAGGCGGGCATTCACCTCGATGACACGGTAGTCGTTGGTCTCGGCATTGAAAGCGTATTGTATGTTGCACTCGCCCACGATGTTCAAGTGGCGCACGCACTGGCGGGACAGTGCCTGCAAGGTCTCCACCTGCTCCTGGCTCAGTGAGCACGTGGGTGCCACCACGATACTCTCGCCCGTGTGGATGCCCAGCGGGTCGAAGTTTTCCATAGAGGCCACGGTGAAACAGTGGTCGTTGGCGTCGCGGATGACCTCGAACTCTATTTCCTTCCAGCCCTTCAGCGACTCTTCCACCAGGATTTGGTTGGAGAAAGTGAACGCGCTTTCGGCCAGCTTCAAGAAGGTCTCTTCGTCGGGACAGATGCCGCTGCCCTGTCCGCCCAAGGCGTATGCCGAACGCACCATGACGGGGAACCCAATCTCGCGCGCAGCCTTCAGGGCATCGTCCATGCTCTCCACGGCATGGCTCTTGGGCGTCTTCATAGGTATTTCGTCCAACTTCTTCACAAACAGGTCGCGGTCTTCGGTGTTCATGATGGCCTCTACCGAGGTGCCCAGCACCTGCACGCCATACTTTTGAAGAACGCCCTTCTGGTAAAGCTCCGTACCGCAGTTCAAAGCCGTCTGCCCGCCAAAGGCCAGCAGGATGCCATCGGGACGCTCCTTCTCAATGATGCGCTCCACGAAATAAGGAGTGACCGGCAGGAAGTAAACCTTGTCGGCAATACCCTCCGACGTCTGGATAGTAGCAATGTTGGGGTTGACCAACACCGAACTGATGCCTTCTTCACGCAAAGCCTTCAACGCCTGCGAGCCCGAGTAGTCGAATTCGCCGGCCTGGCCGATTTTGAGTGCGCCCGAACCCAGGACAAGCACTTTCTTCAAATTCTTTTCCATCATATATGTCTAATCTATATCACAAAAGTTTCAGCACGTTGCGCACGGATAAAAAAAATGCGCTATCCCTCCCCCGAGGGTTAACGCATCTTATTATATGTTTTGAAAAAAGAGGATGTCCGCCCCGAATAATGCTCATCCGGATTGTCATATTTAGCCGTCACATTCCCCTTTAATCGCATATCGCACAATTTTTCTGCAAAGGAAGCGTTTTTTGGTGAAAAGAGCAAATTATTCGGGAGCAAAATCACTACATACAGCAAATGTAAACATATTAAAAAACCCGCATTCTCTGTACCGGAATCCATAAATATTTACATGAAAAATTCCGATTGCTCACTTTTCCTTACAAAAACCACTTCAAAAAGTACACATAACAACTTATAATTCAATACATTGCCGCAACAAGTCCACCCCAACTACGTACCACCTCCGACTCTCCTCCTTACCAAGTCCTTACCAAGTTTGATCATCCTTCGGTGTATAGGATCGGAGGTGGACCGTAGGAAATACGGACATGGTCGGGAGGAAATAGGGAGATGACGGACTTCGGAATGGGCATTTTTGTAAATATCTCTTTTTCCACATGAATCTTTTGGAGGGAAACGCTATCCCCAAGCACCAATGAAAGAACCGTACGTTTTTGCTCAATCTGTGCCGCCGCCATACCCGGCATTCAGAAAAAAGCCGTATTTTTGTGCCGCAATCGAGAATAAACGTAATAACAGATATGGAAAAGAAAAAAATCATTCTCACCGGAGACCGCCCCACCGGACGCCTGCACATAGGCCACTACGTGGGCTCGCTGCGCCGCCGCGTAGAACTGCAGAATGCCGGAGACTACGACAAGATGTTCATCTTCATTGCCGACGCGCAGGCATTGACCGACAACATGGACACCCCCGAAAAGGTGCGCCAAAACGTGATAGAGGTGGCCCTAGACTACCTGGCCTGCGGACTCGACCCGGAGAAGAGCACCCTGTTCATACAGTCGCAGATACCCGAACTGTGCGAACTGACCTTCTACTACATGGACCTGGTGACCGTGAGCCGCCTGCAACGCAACCCCACCGTGAAGACCGAGATACAGATGCGAAACTTCGAGGCAAGCATCCCCGTAGGCTTCTTCACCTACCCCATCAGCCAGGCAGCGGACATCACCGCCTTCAAGGCCACCACCGTGCCCGTGGGCGAAGACCAGGAGCCCATGCTGGAGCAGGCACGCGAGATTGTGCGCCGCTTCAACTTCATCTACGGGGAGACGCTGGTTGAGCCGGAAATTCTGCTGCCCGACAACGCCGCCTGCCTGCGCCTGCCCGGCACCGACGGCAAGGCCAAGATGAGCAAAAGCCTGGGCAACTGCATCTACCTGAGCGACACCGCCGACGAGGTGCAGAAGAAAATACGCGGCATGTACACCGACCCCGACCACCTGCGCGTGCAAGACCCCGGCAAGGTGGAGGGCAACACGGTGTTTACCTACCTGGATGCCTTCTGCCGGCCCGAGCACTTCGGCCGCTACCTGCCCGACTACCCCAACCTGGACGAACTGAAGGCGCACTACCGCCGCGGCGGGCTGGGAGACGTGAAGGTGAAGAATTTCCTCAACGCCATTATGCAGGAGACGCTGGAGCCGATACGCAACCGCCGCAAGGAGTTTGAGAAAGACATTCCGGCCATCTACGCCATGCTGAAGAAAGGGTGCGAAGTGGCCCGCGAGGCCGCCGCGCAGACGCTGGACGAGGTGCGCCGCGCCATGAAGATAAACTACTTTGACGACGCCGAGCTGATAGCCGAACAGGCCAAGCGCTTCCACGAGAATCCCTAAGGCGGGAATTGGCACCGCCGAGAATGGAAAAGGGGGCGTATCAAAATGCAGTATGCCTATCATTTTGTCATTCTGAGCGTAAGCGAAGAATCTCCTACTAACAGGAATAAAATAGGAGATCCTTCACTCCGTTCAGGATGACAGAGCAAAATGATGGTCAAAACTCATTTTGATACGCCCTCTTCTTTTTACCCCGCTCAGCGGGCAAAGAGCTTTTCGATGTCTTCCTCCTTGATGGTGGCCAGCACGACGTGGCCGTCGGGCGTATAGTTGGGCGAAGGGCAGGCAAAGAGGCTGTCTACCAGGTTGGCCATTTCCTCATTGCTCAGCACCTGGCCGTAGACAATGGCTGCGGCACGTGCCAGCGTGAGGGCCAGCATGGACTGCACTTCCTCCTTTACGTCGCCCCCCTTCTCCATGGCGGTGTGGAGCATGCTCTGCACCAGTTCCACGGGGTTCAAGCCCTCGATGCCGGCAGGCACGCCGTTGATGGCATAGCTACCACCACCCAGCGGGGAGAGCTCGAAGCCTACGGCGGAGAGGTCGTTCTGGATGCTCTCGAGCACGGCGGCCTCGGAGGCGGGCAGTTGCAGCATTTCGGGGAACAGCACGCCTTGCGACATACCTTGCTTCTGGGCTATCTGCGCCATGTAACGATCGTAGAGCACGCGGACATGGGCACGGTGCTGGTCTATCACCATCAGGCCCGACTTCACAGAAGTCAGTATGAACCGCCCTTTAAACTGAAAGTGCTGGGCGCCTTGCTCGCGGCTGCTGCCCGGCAGCATGTGGCCGGTGGCCGGCGAAGTGCCCGTGGGCGGCAAGCTGTCGGCATCGGCAGCAGGCTCGTCGGGCGCCGGGGTGTTCATTTTGCTAGCCTTCGACACGCCGGAGTACAGCGACTCCCACTCGATGGGACGGCGTGTGTAGCCTTCGCTGCCCCCGCCATAGGCTGCCGACGAGGACTTGAACGGGTTGTAGTCGGCATTGTAGTGCAGCTGGGGGGCGTGCAGGGGGGCATCGGCATTGAAAGCGGGGATGTCGGGCATATCTTCGGTATCGAAGTCGATGGAGGGGATGGCGCTCGACTTGCCCAGCGTCTCCTTGACGGCTGCCGATAGTATCTGCCAGATGGCCTGCTCGTTCTCAAACTTAATTTCGGTTTTGGTGGGGTGGATGTTGACGTCGATGTTGGCGGGGTCTACGTCGAAGTAGATGAAGTAGGACACCTGCTCGCCCACGGGGATGAGGCGGTCGTAGGCCTCCATCACCGCCTTGTGGAAGTAGGGGTGGCGCATGTAGCGGCCGTTGACGAAGAAGTACTGGCGCAGGCCCTTTTTGCGGGAGGTCTCGGGCTTGGCAATGTAGCCGCTGATTTTCACCATGGAGGTCTCCACGTCCAGCGAGAGGAGCTGCTGGTTCATCTTCTTGCCGAAGACGGCCATGATGCGCTGGCGCAGGGGGGAGGCGGGCAGGTTGAACAGCTCGGTGTCGTTGCTGTAGAGGTAGAAGCTGATGTCGGGATGGACCAGCACAATGCGCTCGAACTCGGCCAGCACGTTGCTCAACTCCGTGGAGTTGGCCTTGAGGAACTTGCGGCGTGCGGGGACATTGAAGAACAGGTTCTTGACGGAAAAGTTGCTGCCCTTGGGGCACGACACGACTTCCTGCCCCTCCACCCGCGAGCCGGCCAGCAGCAGGCGCGTGCCCAGCTCGTCGTCGGCCTGGCGGGTCTTCAGCTCCACCTCGGCCACGGCGGCTATGGAGGCCAGGGCCTCGCCGCGGAAGCCCATGGTGCGGAGGGCAAAGAGGTCGGCAGCCGCCTGTATCTTGGACGTGGCATGCCGTTCGAAGGCCAGGCGGGCATCGGTTTCGGACATGCCCCGGCCGTCATCAATCACCTGGATGCAGGTCTTCCCGGCATCGGTCACCAGCACATGTATCTCCTTTGCGCCGGCATCCACGGCATTTTCCACCAGCTCCTTCACCACGGAGGCGGGGCGTTGAATCACCTCCCCGGCGGCAATCTGGTTGGCCACCGAGTCGGGCAACAAATGAATGATATCGCTCATACTACGTTGAATCTTTTGTCTTGAAAATAAAGAATGGGAAGATAGTTTAGGAAAGTCACCTGGGTAGTCATAAAAATCCACCTGGGTAGCGCCGGACGCCCACCTGGGTAGGAATTGCTACCCACCTGGGTAGTTCCGGCTACCCACCTGGATTTTTTGCCCGGCCTATCTGGGAACCGGAAGATGGTCAGATAAGCCCGTTGGAAAGGGCATGCCACAGCCATATCAGCAACACGATGGCCCCGATGAGGATGCCCAGTTTCACGGGTTTACGCCCGCTCTCGCGACGGCGGCGCACATGCTTGGTCTGGGCAAAGATTTTGCCCCGGATGTCTTCGGGGGAGAACTCCTTCGGCGGCGCCATGCCCAGCTCGCGCTTGGCGTCTTCCTTCATTTTGTCAAGCTTCTCCTTGCGCTCGTCCACGTAGATGTAGCTGTGGTGGAAACCGCGCGGCTTTTGCATTCTAAACATTCCCATAGTCGTTCTGCTACTTTTTAGTTCGTTCTATATGCATATCCCTTGGCGAGGCGGCCGGCCGGCGGTCGGACTTCTGCAGCACCTGGTCGGCGCGCTTGCCCCGCCAGTTGAAGATGTCTTCCTTGTCCACCGGGCGGATGTAGTCGAACCACACAAAGGCTGGCAGGCGCATCTTGTCGGGCGGAATCTGGTCCATGGGGTACATGGTGCCTGTGGCTTTCCCTATAAATGAGCCCCGCTCCATGCGTCTGTCCTTAAGCAACATGCGCAGGAAGCTGCCCTCCGTGTAGTCCATGCCGATGAGCGAGCTGTCCCGCTCCTCCACCGGATAGTAGACGACGAGCACATTGCCGTTGACCTCGACGCGGCGCATCTCGCCCTCCTGGAAGTAGGCCATCATCTCCTTGCCGGACACCTGGTTGTAGTGCACGCTGTCCTTCTGCTCTATGGCCAGCGCCTGGCTGATGATGTGCGCCCAGTCGATGGTGCTGTCGTTCATGTACACCTTGATTTCCTCGCCCAGCAACTGCTGGGGGCCTTGCCACAGGATGGGGTCGGTGTACATGGTGAGGCACGAGTCCTTGGAGGTGTACACCATGGAGTCGCACACGGCCTGCACGTCCGTGCGGTAGGCACGCACCTTGTGGTAGGCACGCATCTCGCGGTAGACGGAGTCGGTGTTCAGGTTGAAAGTTATCAGCCGCAGGGTATCGGCGTGCATGAACAGGCTGTCGCCCTGCGAATAGTCCACGGCCACTGCGCGGCGGGTGGCGACGGCGTTTTCCGTCAGCTCGTTGTAAAAGCAGTAGTCGCCCGTCAGCATGTTGCGGTTGACGGTGTCATTCATCTGCACATTGTCGAAGGCCTCGCCATATCCGGCCCGGCGGTCGTAGAAGAGGCTGTCGCCCGTCAGCTTTCTGCCTCCGTTGGTCAGCACGGAGCGGTTCAGCAGCTCAGCCTGGTCAGTATTGGTGTCATAGATGCCGCGCTCGGAATAAATGTGGTTCTCCTCGCTCACTATGTCCGACGGGCCCAGAATGGTGGCCACTTTGGTCAGCGTGCTGTACTTCAACGTGTCTGAGGTCAGCACAAACTGGGGATTCGTCAGCTCCACCTCGTGGTTGAACACGGCCAGCTTGGTAGCCGGACTGTATTCGCCCCACACGGAGGTGAGTACGTTGTCTTCATCGGTCAGCGTGCCGCCGGTGAAATAATAGCCCAGGTTGAATACCCGGTCGTAGTTCAGGCTGTCGGTAGTCAGTTCCGCCGTCCGGTTTATCAGCCGGACATGCTCGCGCAGCATGGCCAGCTGCGACATGCCGTCGTAGTACAGGTAGTCGCCATAGATAAACAGCGTGTCGCCCTGCTCCATGCGCACGTTTCCGAAAGCTTCCACCGAGTTTATTTTCTCATAAATCAGCGCACTGTCGCAATACATGTACATGCTGTCGTGCCTCAGCTTAACGGAGCCGATAAGCACCTGCACATCGGGCAGCACCTGCTGGTCGGTCCACGCCCGTTCGGCAAAGAGCAGGTCGATGCGGGTCTTTTTCCTCTCGGGCTCCTCGTCAGCCGTCTTGTCCCGCGCACTAAGCAAACCTACGCCAAGCAGGCACAGGACACCCACCAATAGTGCCTTATGCCTGCCTGCGAGGTGAAATCTTCTATTCCTTTCTTGCATACAATATCAGGTAAAGCTTTGCGGAGCGCAAGATGCTCAATCTTTAATCCAACCGGGATACTTGAAGGTGCAATTGTTCTTCCAGCCATCCTTAATGCGGACATAAGTGCGCTTCTGCTTTTCGCGTATCCACTTGTCCAGCACTTCGGCACGGCGCTTCTCGAGCACAATGTTCTTCAAGTTCTGGTAATCATCGGTAATCGTTGCCTTATGGCCGTTGGTGCGGCTCTTCAGCTTTACGATTACGCAAACCTCCTTGCCCGTCTTCTGCGGAATCATGGTGAAGGCATCGGATATCTCGCCCACCTTCATGTTGTCTACCACCTTGGCTATCTCAGGCGGCAACTCCTGCATCTCAAACTTAGAGGTATTGGTATTGGGATTGGGCAGCAGGCCGTGGTTATTGCGCGTATCTTTGTCCTGCGACAGCACGGAAGCCGCCTCCTCAAACGTAAACTTATTATTGCGGATGTCGTCGGCAATAGAGTCCAAGCGGGCATTGGCTGCTTGCAAGGCTGCCTCGGGGATGTGAGGCTTCAGCAAAATATGGCGCACCTTGATGCGCTCTCCCCGCTTCTCTATCAGCTGGATGATGTGGAAGCCGAACTCCGACTCCACAATCTTGGAAATCTTATTAGGCTCCTGCAGGTTGAAGGCCACATTGGCAAAAGCCGGGTCCAACTGCCCACGCCCGTAGAAAGGCATCTCGCCACCGTTGATGGCCGAAGCGCGGTCTTCCGAGTACATGCGCGCCAACGTGGAAAAGCTGGTTTCGCCTTTATTCACACGGTCGGTATACTCACGCAACGTGCGCTTCACGTTCTCAATTTCCTCCAAGGGTATTTTAGGCTCTTGGGTGATAATCTGCACCTCCACCTGCGTAGGGATGTAGGGGATGCTGTCCATAGGCAAGTCCTTGAAATAGCGGCGCACTTCTGCTGGAGTAACCTTGACGTCGCCCACCAGTTCTTGCTGCATCTTCTGCACCCGCAAGCCTTCGCGGGCATTCTCCCGCAACGTCTCACGAATCTGGCTGGAAGTCTTGTTGAAATACTCTTCCATCTTCTCGCGCGAGCCTATGTTGGCAATGTACATGTTTGTCATATAGTCGACGCGCTGTATCACTTCACTTTCAGAGACCTCGATACTGTCCAGCTCCGCCTGATGAAGGAACAACTTCTGCACAGCTATTTCTTCGGGAATCACACAATACGGGTCGCGGTCAAATTTACGTCCTTCATATATGGCGCTCATCCGGGCTTCTTCTACCTCAGACTTCAAGATGGCTTCATTGCCCACCACCCAGACCACTTCATCGACAATATTGTCCTGCCCGTATGCGGCAGAGCCTGCCAAAAGCATTACGGCGCATAGGACTACCGACTTTAAGTTCATAAACTTTCTCATGCTTGCTTTCCTATTCTAATCTAATAATACTTCTTAATCTTATTCCTTTCTTCCGCCCGGCGATACAAATCGCCCTTCACCTGCTCCAGATACTGCACCTGCTTCACATTGAGCAGCATCTCCTTCACCTGCCTGCGGGCATAGTCGTAGGGAGCCACATCGCCCACCGCACGATAGTCGCTGACGTTCAAGAAATAGTGGAATGCCGTATCCTTCAGTTCCACCTGGCGGTGCTTCTCAATGTAGGCATCGGCCTCCTCGCCTTGCAACGGCATCATGCCCACAATCTCGGCCAGCGGCACCCAGCGGTCGTAAAAATATTCATACTTCACAGCGTGCTGCAGGCTGTACTTCTCCAGGTTTTCCACAGCCTTTCCCTCGTCTTGCTTATACCAGTTTCTCACTTCTGCCAGACGGGGAGCCGTAAGCGGCACTTTTATAAACAGCCCCTTTATCAGCGGGCGCTCCACCTTGAACAATTCCGGATTGCTGCGATAATAGGCCTGCAACTCATCTTCGGGAATATCTTCCGACAGTCTTTGGTCTATCAAAGCCTGCTGATAGGCATGCATCACCAAAGCCCTCCGGTAGTTGGCCACTTGCTTGTTCAAAGCTTCGTTGTCTGCAATATTATCTTGAGCCTTGTCATAGAGCAATGTCTCCTCTATCCACTGGCGGATGTAGCGCTCTGCAAACGACAAGCTGTCTTCTCCCGACAAGCCGGAAGGGAGTGCCCCTTGCAGGTCTTCACGGTAAAGGAAATTCCCGTCCACTTCCACCAAAGGAGTCTTTCCCCGATGGTCGTGTTCTTCACTACACGACACACAAAGGAATACCGCCCAAAGAGCCAGCCACACTATCCGCATCGACTATACTGACATTTACGTTGTTTTGAACTACGAAGATACGGCTTTCCATAGTTACCTATGGCTCTTATTAACTGTTTTTAAAACCTCTTCGTTTATTTCAACCTTACCTTTTGCACGCAAGGCTGCCTGCCATTGCTCCTCCAGATGCTGCCGATAGTCGGCTATGAGCCTTTCGCGCACCTCCCAGTAATCTTCCGGCCCCTTCAGTACCCGCCCGAACAAGGTGGTATGAGGAAAATCCTGAAGTTTCTCCGGCTTAACGCCGCCAAACACATGGTGGTCTACATACGCATTCTCTCCCGGAGGGAAAAGCCCCTGCTCGGCCTGCACTTTCGGGCGTTTTCCGTCGTTGAACACCAGCCGGATGGCATCCATCCATTCATTGGCAGGCACCTGCTTCAGCAGTTTCTTCACCCGCTTGGCCGTCCGCCTATTCACACAGTGCAGCACGATGCCCTTATAGCGGGGTTCCTCCCAATAATAGTCCGACCGGTGCTTCTGGAAATATCTTTGCAAAGCCTTCTCGTCCGACACGCTTTTTTGCACCACCACCCTGTCGTAGATGGCACACGCCAGCAGGCTGTCCCGGTGCATTTGCATCTGCCACCCGAAATCCGCGTTCATCTGCTCCAAGTCGGCATATTCGCAATCGAGCAATGTTTTTGCCACAAACGCATCCAGTTGCCGCTTCACCCCGCCGGGATGGGCAGAAGCGAAAAGGGCAAAATCGCTCCCGGTGTAAGTCTTGCCATTCAGCGTAAACAGAACCCGCCTTGTGTTGCCCCGGCGCACCAGTTCATTCATGCCCTTCTTATCCGGCGTGAAATGATAAGTCTGCTTCAACCGCTCCAGCAAGCCATCCGGAAGCGCCTTGGAGGACTGCACCTGCCTCCGGAAGTTATCCAGAACAAGCCGCCCCCTCACCTCCTCAAACGGAGCCACTGCCTTCCGTGCAATGACCTTTACGATATGCATGCCCTGGGGGGTAAAGAACGGACGGGAAAAACCGCCGGGTTGCAAAGCCCAAACCGTATCTTCAAACTCTACCGGCATCTGCAAGGAACGTACACAGAACGTGTCCTTCTCATCCGAGAACTCCTGCACATAAGCCTCAAAACCTGTTCCTCCCTCCTGCACCAGCCTATTGTATATCGTGTCCATCCGGGCTTCCACCTCGTGCAGCACTGTGCCGGGCACATTTTGGGGAAGCCGCTTGAAGATGTGCTCCACGCAAATGGTCTCGGGGCGATGCATGTGGGACATCCGGTCGTAAAGTCGGCGTGCTTCGCCCTCCGCCACCGCCTCTTTGGCCCACACTGCCTCGGCCAACTGCTTCCGGCAGCAGGCCATTGCCTCCTTAAAATCGGCCAACGTATCCAGGCCAGCCTCCTCGGCCGCCATTGCCCTTAGTTTGCGGTTGACGAAACGAGGCACGAAATCGCTCACCTTCAGTTCCGCCCCTTGCCGCAGGCTATCGCGCCGGTAAGCCAAGTAAAACTCACCCAACGGCACTTCACGGCCATTCACGCGCATCACGACAGGCTGCTGGGCAAAAACATCGCCTGCCGCCAGCCAAAGAGCTACCCCTAAGCATGCATTCTTCCACTTCTTCATATCACTCCTTTATCGAAAACCATGAAAAAGAAAAAACCATGAGGGCACGTCAAAATGAGTTTTAACTATCGTTTTGCTCTGTCATCCTAAACGTAGTGAAGGATCTCCCGGTTATTTACGTTTTTAGGAGATTCTTCGCTTACGCTCAGAATGACAAGATGATAGTCATTCTGCATTTTGACACGCCCTCATGGCATTCTTCCTTCTATATTTCCCGTTTCACCGGCAAGGCGTTTTTATTCAGGACGGCTGTAGTTGGGCGCCTCGCTGGTGATGGCCACGTCGTGCGGATGGCTTTCCAGCACGCCGGCATTGGTGATGCGGGTGAACTTGGCATTGTGCAACTGCTCTATGTTCTTTGCACCGCAATAGCCCATGCCCGAGCGCAAGCCGCCTACCAACTGGTAAATCACCTCGTACAGCGTCCCTTTGTAGGGCACACGGGCCGAGATGCCTTCGGGCACCAGCTTCTTCACATCCGTCACGCCGCCCTGGAAATAACGGTCTTTCGACCCGTTCTCCATGGCCTCCAACGAGCCCATGCCGCGGTATGACTTGAACTTACGTCCGTTGAATATAATGGTGTCGCCCGGCGACTCTTCCGTGCCGGCCACCAGCGAGCCTATCATCACGCTGTAACCGCCTGCGGCAAGCGCCTTGACCACGTCGCCCGAATAGCGCAAACCGCCATCGGCAATGAGGGGGATGCCCGTGCCTTCCAAAGCCTTGGCCACGTCGTACACGGCCGTCAACTGAGGCACGCCCACACCGGCCACCACGCGGGTGGTACAGATGGAGCCCGGCCCGATGCCCACCTTCACGGCATCTGCCCCGGCATCCACCAGCATCTTGGCAGCCTCGCCTGTGGCAATGTTGCCCACCACGATGTCTATCTGCGGGAAGCGGGCTTTGGCCTCCTTCAATTTCTCTATCACATACTTGGAATGCCCGTGGGCCGTGTCGATAACAATGGCATCGGCACCGGCATCTACCAATGCCTGCATGCGGTCCAGCGTATCGGCCGTAACGCCTACGCCGGCAGCCACCCGCAAGCGGCCCAGCGCATCCTTGCACGCCATGGGCTTATCTTTTGCCTTGGTGATGTCTTTATACGTAATCAAGCCCACCAGCTTGTTGTGCTTGTCCACCACAGGCAGCTTCTCAATCTTATGCTCCTGCAGAATCTGGGCAGCAGCTTCCAAGTCGGTAGTCTGATTGGTGGTCACGATGTTATCCTTCGTCATCACCTCGTCGATGCGCTTGCTTTGATCTTTCTCGAAGCGCAGGTCGCGATTGGTGACGATGCCCACCAGGTGCTTCTCGTCGTCCACCACGGGAATGCCACCTATTTTATATTCCGCCATCAACGCCAAGGCATCGGCCACCGTGGAGCCGCGCTTAATGGTGATGGGGTCGTAAATCATGCCGTTTTCCGCACGCTTCACAATGGCCACCTGGCGTGCCTGTTCTTCAATCGACATGTTTTTGTGGATAACGCCGATGCCGCCTTCGCGGGCAATGGCAATGGCCATTTTAGCCTCCGTCACGGTGTCCATGGCAGCCGTCACAAAGGGGATTTTCAACTCAATGTTTCTGGAGAACTTTGTCGTCAGTTCGACAGTTGTTGGAAGCACTTCGGAATAAGCGGGGATCAACAATACGTCGTCGTACGTCAATCCGTCCATCACAATTTTATCTGCAATAAATGACATAGGGCTATGTACGATTAGAATTTATTGCGTGCAAATATACGACTTTCTTTTGAAACAAGCACAGGCGAGTTTCATTTTTCTGCTCCTATCTCCATATTTGCCCGTCTTTACACCCTCAACAGGTGGCATAAACCTGATTGCTTCCTCCTAAAAAACGTAAAACAGGAAAACATTTTCTATCATATGGTTATCTGCCATTCCTTTTCATCAAGTAACTTTGCATGCAAGAAAAACATTAATAGGAGGATAAAGAAATGAAATTAACGTATCACACCCCAATCACCCTGCGGTTAAAACACATGCTCATAACATTGACATTAACCCTTTTCTGTATCAATGCATGGAGTCAAACCGATTCTACGTTTTACGTCAAAGGCGCCATGGGGCGGCTCGCCACGCGATTACAGTTGCCGACTCTGGACGCAGGAGAAAAATGTCCTATGGTTGTTCTTTGTCACGGTTTCACAGGCAACATGGGCGGGCCACTGTTCGATAGCATCGCCGATAAGCTGTTGAAAGCCGGAATAGGAGTATTGCGCTTCGACTTCAACGGGCATGGGCAAAGTGAAGGCGACTTCATCAACATGACTGTGCCCAATGAGATAGAAGATGTGATGAGCATCATCGCCGCCACACGCAACTTGCCTCAAACGGCCAGTATCTCCCTCCTCGGACATTCGCAAGGAGGCGTAGTAGCCGCCATGACAGCAGGCAAACTTGGTAAAGACGTAATAAAAAGCGTAGTACTGATGGCTCCGGCAGCCGTATTGCGCGATGATGCTCTGCGGGGGAATACCATGGGCGTCACCTACGACCCTTGGCACGTGCCCGAATATGTGGCCATGCCATCCGGCCACAAATTGGGACGGAACTACATCCAGACAGCACTTGAATTGCCCATCTACGAGACGGCAGCAAAATACGAAGGACCGGCGCTTGTCATACACGGCATGGCCGACCGCGTAGTGCCCTATACCTACGGTGAGCGTTTCCGCCATGAAATGCGCCACTGCAGCCTGCGCCTTATCCCGGGGGAAGACCACGGATTCAGTGCAAACACTGCCTATGCCGCATCGTTGGCATCCGAATGGCTCGTCAAAAAACTGCGGTAACCGCCCCCCCCTACCCACAGGAATACAGGTTGCACAGTCCCATAATATAGCGAGGGTGTATCAAAACAAAAAAGAATAATCTTTTAGACGCGGATTCAGCGAATTGAGCGGATTTCACAAATTAATAATCCGCATCATCCGCTGAATCCGCGTCTAAAAAATATCAAATTGTCACTTCCTTCTCATTTTGCCCCCCCCGTTTTTTTATTCCGCTAACCAGAAATTTACGCAATTACTTCACAAGCGATGGCTGCATTTCTGAAAAATAGACCGGAAAAAGGCTCAAAAGGGACTGAATAAAAATCTTAAAGAGGAAAATTTAGAGCCTGTTTAAATTTTGCTCAGCCTCATTTTGAGGGCTGTTTTCGAGGATATTTTTCTGTTGTCATGAGGAGCGTAGCGGGCTACGTGACGAATAACAATAAAAACTTAAAAGAGGAAAATTTAAACAGGCTCTTAAATAGGCTCTAAAGTTCCTTCTTCAAAAGGTTAATAAAAAAAAGGAATATTTACAGAAATACTCATTTCAAAGGCTATCATCCCCTCATTTTCTCCCAGACATGTCCGTATTTTCTACGCTCCACCTCCGACCCAATACGCCCATGGATTATCGGACTTGAGTCGGACTTGTATCGGAGGAGAGTCGGAGGTGGTACGTAGACGGATTATGTTTGTTACGTTAATATATTGAATTATAAGCTATTATAAATGTTTTTAGGAACGATTTTTGTAAGGAAAAGTGAATAATCATTTTTTTATGTAAACAATTATAGATTTCGGTTCGGAGAATCCTGCATTTTAAATATGTTTACATTTCCGTTCTTGTCCAGCTTGCTGTCCGTGGCATCTGCGGATGAAGGATGAACTATCAATGCCTCTTAGGCAACCCGGAATGGCAATGACGGTCCTTATACCCAAGTGTGGATGAAAGTGCCGTGTTCTACACAAAATTTTGCTCCGCCCCTCGTCCGCCCCGGTAGAAACGGAGCATGAGCGGAGGTGGAGCGGAGCAAATACGCCCGGAATGCAAAGAAAAGGACAACAGAAGGAAAGGGCTCTTTTTATCCCCTTAATCACCACACATTATATCAAGGGCGTGTATCAAAATGCAATATGCCTATCATTTTGTCATTCTGTTTTCTATGTGTAGATACTAACTGAAAAGTAATCCATCTACTAATTGAAAAGTGCGCCATCCATATTCTCTGCAAAAATACCAATTAAAGTTATACTTTGTCGTT
>CASELH010000053.1 GCA_949288715.1 uncultured Bacteroides sp.
ATAGTTGTGTCTATCGTTTTAGTATCGCGCATCTGAACGCGTCTATTATTTTAGTTTATGAACAAAGAAAGTGTCTAGTGAAATCAGGAAAAGACAAAGTATCACCCAAGCACCCGACAAGCACCCGGCAAGTATCCGACAAGTACCCCACAAGTACCCCACAAGTACCCCACAAGTAGAGGCGCTTGTCGGCATTATTGGCATAAGACTATGTTCTGTAAAAGAATTGATGGAACAAATGCAATTAAGTGACAGAAAAAATTTCTTGAATAGCTATCTTAATCCTGCCTTGGAAGCAGGGCTGGTAGAACCGCTTTACCCGAATCAGCCGAATCATCCTAAACAGAAATATCGGCTTACCGGGCGAGGCAAATCATTGTTGCAAGACGACGGGAAGACAATTTAGAAAATGCCCCAGTTCACCCCCTATATACCAAGCCATTTGCCAGTAAGTTCACACCGCCTGCATGCCCGGCGGCTTTAGCTGTCACTCGGGCTTATCTCTGTGTTCAAAACATGCGTTTTAGGCTACTTTAAGCAGATTTTGATAAGTGCTTTAAAGATTTTGATAACTGAATATAAGCTATTTTTCTCACATTTGCGTCAACAAAAGACTAAATGCTATGAGAATAACAAAATCTGGTATCATGAAGTTGAAGGCGGCTTCCCTGATGTGTATGGGGAGCGTCTTGCTGTGCGGCATGATGGCTTGCTCCGGCCAGCCCAAGCAGAGCGCAGAAGTGAACAACGATGAACAGCAATTGTTCATTGGCGACGACATTGCCGTGGCGCAGACTCAGTACGGCAAAGTGAAAGGCTTTATATTAAGAGGTATCTACAACTTCCGCGGCGTGCCCTATGGCGCAAGCACGGCGGGCGAAAACCGCTTCATGCCTCCCCGCGAACCCGAACCTTGGGAAGGCGTACGCCCGGCAGTGTTCTGGGGCGACACGGCCCCGCAGAAGACCAAGGGAAAATATCGCAACACCTACAGCACATTTGTCGACCACTGGAACTACTACGACGTCAGCGAGGACTGCCTCATGCTGAACGTTTGGACACCGGGCCTGGCCGATGGCAAGAAGCGCCCTGTGCTGGTGTGGCTGCATGGCGGCGGCTTTACCAACGGCAATGGCATTGAGCAGGACGGCTATAATGGAGAAAACATCAGCCGTTATGGCGACATCGTGTTCGTGTCCATGAACCACCGCTTGGGGCCCATCGGCTTCTCCGACCTGTCGGCAGCCGGCAAAGACTTTGAGGCATCGGGCAATGTGGGCATTCTCGACCTGGTGGCCGGCCTGAAGTGGGTGCACAACAACATCGAGCAGTTTGGCGGAGACCCGGGCAATGTCACCATCATCGGCCAGTCGGGCGGCGGCTCCAAGGTGTGCACGCTGGTAGCCATGCCCGAGACGCAAGGACTTATCCACAAGGCCGTTGCTTTGAGCGGAAACTCTACCGACGCCATCGACAAGGGGCGCAGCGCCGCCATTGGCAAGGCCATTTTGGCCGAAGCAGGCTTGCAGCCTTCGCAGGCGCACAAGTTGCAGGAAATGCCGTGGATGGATTACATCGACCTGGCAAACCGTGCTGTGGCCAATTATAACAAGCAGCAGGGCATCACTGGGCGCGGTTTCGGCTTTGGCCCTGTGGCCGACGGCACGCACATCCCTACGGGCGGATTCTTCACCAACCCCTCAGCCCCCTCGGCCAATATCCCGATGATTTTCTGCACCACTAACTGCGAGTTCTCCTTGAGCCGCGACAATGCCGCCTTGGAACAGATGGACAAGAAACAATTGGTTGAAATGGTGACCCAAATGAAGGGTGGCAACGGCGAGAAGATTGTCGACGCTTATGCTAAGGCCTTCCCGGACAAGAAGCCTATCGAGTTGCTGGGCCTGATATTGAGCTCCCGCGAAAGGGTGATTGCCACGGCCAACCAGAAGCTGACGCAAAAGGCTCCCGTTTATCTGGCATGGTTTGGCTGGAATCCTCCCTTGTTCGACGGCCGCATGCGCGCCTTCCACTGCCTGGACATCTGCTTCTGGCTGAAGAACACCGACTTGATGCTGACCCACACGGGTGGCGGCAAGCGTCCGCGCGACCTTTCCACCAAGATGACCGATGCTTTGTTGAGCTTCATGCGCACCGGCAACCCCAACTGCGCAAGCCTGCCCGAATGGCCGCAATACACGGCCGAGAAGGGCGCCACGATGATGCTCAACGATGCCTGTGAGGTGGTCTACGACCCCGACAGGGAGGCACGCGCATCCTTGCAATAAGGCTCTTCATTATTTAACTCAAATACTGTTGCTCTGCAAGGCAGGGGGGAGGTGTCTCGATGGGGATACACATTCCATTTGCTTTGTCATTCTGAACGAAGTGAAGAATCTCCTGTATTCTTGTGTAATTGGGAGATGCTTCACATGCGTTCAGCATGACAGAATGAGAGGTTTATTTTATTGCGGCACACCCACCGGCCCGTAGCGCAAAGAGCGTACTTTATCCTTACAATTAACCTTATTATTAACTTTAAAAATGCGAGAAACACGTATGAAGAAAAATGTGGTTTTACGTTTTTACAACGTAGTTTTGTCATTCGTGCTGGCACTGGCCTGTATGCAGGCAGTTCCGGTACAAGCAGCTTCCCAGCAATCAAAGACGATTACGGGAGTAGTAACATCGGGTACAGACGGTTCTCCCTTGATTGGAGTGAGTGTCCAGGTGCAGGAAACCTCTACCGGTGGCATTACCGACCTCGATGGCCGGTACTCTGTGCAGGCCAGCGAAGGCCAGACTTTAATCTTCTCTTACATTGGCTTTAAATCACAGACCATCAAGGTGGGGGCTTCCTCTACGATTGACGTGGTGTTGGCGGAAGACAATGAATTGTTGGACGAAGTCGTGGTAATTGGTTATGGCGTTCAGAAGAAAAAATTGGTGACCGGCGCCACCGTTCAGGTGAAGGGTGACAAGATTGCCGAGCTGAACACCACCAACCCCTTGCAGGCCATGCAGGGCCAGACGCCGGGTGTAAACATCACTTCTACTTCCGGTCAGCCGGGTGAAAGCTTGAAGGTGAGCATCCGTGGTTTGGGTACCGTGGGCAATGCCGAGCCGCTGTATTTGATTGACGGCGTGCGTGGCGATATCTCCAACCTGAACCCCGCCGACATCGAGAGCATCGACATCTTGAAGGATGCCGCCTCCGCTGCCATCTACGGTGCTCAGGCTGCCAATGGCGTAGTGCTGGTGACCACGAGAAGCGGTAAGGAAGGCAAGGCTACCGTTTCGTTCGACGGCTATTTCGGTGTGCAGAATGTGGCTAAGAAGGTTGATATGCTGAATACCGAGCAGTACATGATGATTATGGACGAGCAGCATCGCAACTCTACCGGTTCCGGTTATGATTGGAGTAGCTATACTTCAATTTATGACCCGAATGGTAACCTTTACGATGTGGATTGGCTGGATCAAATGTTTGAGGACAATGCCCAACTGCAGAGCTATACCCTCGGTGTTACCGGCGGTTCGGCTACTTCTACTTATGCCATTTCGTTGGGCTACATGTCGCAGGAAGGTATTGTGGGCGGCAAGGACGTGTCCAATTTCTCCCGCTACAACTTCCGCGCCAATTCCGAGCACAAGCTGCTCAAAGACCTGCTGACGGTAGGTGAGCAAGTGAGCTTCGTTTACCGCGACAAGACAGGTTTGGGCGTAGGCGGTCAGTACGACAACTCGCTGCGTGGCGCTTATTCCATTGCCCCGTTTGTGCCTATCTACAGCGACAATAACATCTACGACATGCCGTACAACGATACTTCTTTCTCCGATTGGAACATAGAGGACGGCAACCCTTACGGCTCCATGATGATTCGCGACAACCAGAGTAAAAACATCTCCTTCTCGGGTAACGTCTATGCCGAGTTGCAGCCCATCAAGAACTTGAGAATCCGCACCGTATTCGGCGCCAATTATAACACCAGCGAGTACCGTAATTTTAATCCGATTTACCAATTCGGCTCAACCTCCCGTAATGTGCGTAGTAGCGTTTCGCAGAATATGCAGCACGCATTGGAACTCACCTGGACCAATACAGCCACTTATGACTGGAAGGTAGATGAACACTCTTTCAATGCCTTGATTGGTATGGAGTCTTACCAATACAGTGGCACTTATCTTGGTGGCGCCAACTCTGCATTGAAGGACGGTTATGATAACTGGAACTATGCTTATATCAACAACGGTACAGCTTCCTCTACCGCCGATGGTTTAAGCGTCAATGGGTATCCGTTGAATGAGAGCCGCACGGTTTCCTACTTCGCCCGGTTTGGCTGGAACTGGAAGGAAACCTACATGTTGAACGCCACGGTACGTGTCGACGGTTCGTCCAAGTTTGCACGCGGCCATCGTTACGGTGTATTTCCCTCCGTATCCGCAGGCTGGATCATGACCAACGAGAAATTTATGGAAAGCACCCGCAGCTGGCTGGATTACTTCAAACTGCGTGTCAGCTGGGGACAGGTAGGTAACCAGAACATTGGTGACTATCAGTATATGGCCCCCATCACTACTTCCTACATCCGTTACTATTTCGGTAACTCTCATCAAAGCTCATCGGCTGAGGCGGCAGCCTTGGGTAATAACTGGGGCGCATATCCCAGCCGTCTGGCTAATGAGGAAGTGACTTGGGAAACTTCCGAGCAGACCAACGTTGGTTTTGATGCCCGCTTCTTCGACAGCCGTTTCGGCGTGAACTTCGATTTCTATGTAAAGACCACGAAGGACTGGTTGCTTGTAGCTCCTATCTTGGCTACCGTAGGTACAGGCGCTCCTTACATCAACGGTGGTGACGTGAAGAACACCGGTGTGGAATTGGCATTGACTTGGAACGACACGGTAGGTAAGGACTTCAACTACAACGTTACGCTCAATGGTTCTTTCAATAAGAACAAAGTAGGTAGTATTCCTACGGAAGACGGCATCATCCACGGTGCAAGCGATGAGTTGTACAATAATGCAGCTGAATTCTACCGTGCAGAAAACGGCCAGCCTATCGGTTACTTCTGGGGGTATGAAACTGACGGTATCTTCCAGAACCAACAGGAAATCGACGAATGGCGTGCTGCCGGTAACGGTTTCCTGCAAGGTAATCCGCAGCCGGGCGATGTACGCTTTGTAGACCAAGACCATAGCGGTTCAATTAACGATGACGATAAGGTGAACTTGGGTAACGGTATTCCCGACTTTACGTTGGGCTTGAATCTGGGCTTTAACTGGAAGGGACTTGACTTCTCTATCGTGGCCAACGGTGCCTTTGGTCAGCAGATTGTGCAGTCTTTCCGTAACCACACCCGTCCGCTCACCAACTATACGACGGCTATTCTTGACCGTTGGCACGGTGAGGGCACGAGCAACCGCATTCCGCGCGTGACGGATGACAACATCAACTACCAATTCTCCGACTTGTTTATCCAGAATGGCGACTACCTGCGTCTGAGTACCTTGACGCTGGGTTACGACTTTGCCAAGTTGTTCAAGAGCAAGGCCGTCAGCCAGGCCCGTCTGTATTTCCAGGTACAGAACCTGTTCACCATCACCGGTTACGATGGTATGGATCCGGAAATTGGCTTTGGTTCTTCCAACAATTCTTGGGTATCGGGTATAGACTACGGTTACTATCCGCGTCCCCGTACCGTTCTCGTGGGTGTAAATCTTAAATTCTAATTGTAAAAATGCGTACGAATATGAAAAATAACAAGTTTAACATTATAGTAGCAGGCATTCTTTGCCTGGGCTTGGGCACAACTTCTTGTACCAAGGATTTCTTGGATGTGGAGTCCAAAACCGAATTGACTACTGAAACCTTCTATAAAACGGAAGCGGATGCCTACCGTGCTCTGCTGGGCTGTTACGATGGCTTCCGGCGTGCCATGTCGGGCACTGCGGTTAACTTCTTGGTGAACTCTTGCGTCATGGGCGATGACTGCTTCGGCGGGTCGGGTACTTCCGACGGCCCCGGCATGCGTTTAAGCGACCGTTTCGATTTGTCAGAAAATCCTTCTTCAACGGGTTCCGGCTGGGGCGGTTATTATAACGGCATTTATCGTTGCAACGAGCTGATTACGCGTGAGGACGGCATACAGTGGAACGAAACTGGCAGCTTGCGCAACCAGTATATGGCTGAGTGCCGCGCCATCCGTGCTTTCTTGTACTTCGATTTGGTGCGTCAGTTCAACCGCGTGCCTTTGCTGACTATTCCTACCGATGAGAATATACCGCAGTCGGAACCGGCCGAAGTGTACAAGCTCATCTTTGACGACCTGAAGTTTGCCATTGAGAATATTCCGGCCAATGCTTATCCAAAAGCTCAATCGGAATCCAATGACGGTAAGATTACCAAGTATGCCTGCGAGGCCATCCTGGCACGTGCCTACTTGTTCTACACCGGTTACTATGGCCAGGAGCCTGAGGGCGTAACCAAGGCCGATGCATTGGCCGCCGTGGAAGACATCATCAGCTCGGGCGAATTCGACCTGGTTCCTGAATTCCGTCGTTTGTGGCCGGCTGCCTGTGCACAGATTGCCGAAAAGGGCGATGTGACAACGCTGTATGGCGACTACATCGGTGATGGCAACGTGGAGACTGTGTTGACTGTAAAGGCTACCGCTACGACCGATTGGGCAAGTGCCGACGGTAACCGCTGGCAGGTGAACATCGCTTTCCGTGGAGGTACGGGTGTGGCTCCCTATGCCCAAGGTTGGGGATATGCCCCGGTTAACCCGAGATACAAGGATTTGTACGGACCGGGTGACACCCGCTTTGCGGCTTCAGCCATTGATGTAGAAGGTGAAGGCCTGTATGAGGCATTTGATAAGCAAGGCGCTATTAGCGGTATGCAGGAATACACCGGTTACTTCATCAAGAAGTATGCCCCGCTGGCTTTTGCAGACGGCACGCACGCCAGTATGGAAAACGGCACGGGTAACCTCATGATCTCCAACCACCAGGACTACATCTTGGTGCGCTATGCCGACGTGCTGCTGATGGCCGCCGAGCTGGGTAGCCCCAACGCACAGCAGTATTTCAACAAGGTACGTGAGCGTGCTTACACGGATGCGGATGGATTATCTCCCGAATACACGGAAGTGGCCGCTACGCAGGAGAACATCATGAAGGAGCGCAAGCTGGAGTTTGCCTTCGAGGGCATCAACTATTACGACCTGCTGCGCCAGGGCGTTGAGTATGCCGGCCAGGTATTGGAAGACATGCAGAACGGTGTAGACGTGTTGACCGGCGGTGGTCCTGCTACCATTGAGTTCGACAAAAACAACTTCATCCCCAAGAAGGGCATGATGATGATTGACGAAAACCAAATCCGTCTGTCCAACGGCGTGCTGACGCAGAACCCGGGCTGGCGTGATTAAAGTTCATGCATTTACAGTATAAAGTTTTGTGAGGGGGGTGTCATAATAGGATGACTATCACTCTGTCATTCTGAGCGTAAGCGAAGAATCTCCTAAAACCATAAGTAAGTGAGAGATCCTTCACTTTGTTCAGGATGACAGAGCAAAACGATAATTAAACCCTATTTTGACATCTCCTCATTAAAACAAACCGTTTCCTGCACATCCTATTTTTTTAAGTTGAAAAGATTAACTTTGCACATAGGATTTGCGAACTAAATTTATGTAACCATGAAAATGAAATCTTTATTTGCCGTGTCGTGCCTCACGATGGCTTGCCTGTCGGTTGGGGCGCAGGAAACTTACAAGTTTCAGAACACGAAGCTGTCTGATGAGAAGCGTGTAGAGGCCTTGCTGGAGGAGCTTACGCTGGATGAGAAAATCACTTTGCTGGGCAGTGACCTGGCTGTGCCCCGTCTGGGTATTCTGCCGTGCCGTCACCACGAAGGCCTGCACGGGTTGGCTTTGGGCGGTCCTGCCGCCTGGGGTGGTCGCGAGAAGGGCGAGGACGGTAAAATCATCCCTACCGATAGGCCTACCACCATTTTCCCGCAATCGTATGGACTGGGTGCCACGTGGGATGTGGACCTGCTGCACAAAGTAGGCGAACAGGCCTCCATAGAGGCACGCTACTACATGCAGCGTCCCGACGACAAGCGCACGGCCCTGGTGATGCGTGCCCCCAATGCCGACCTGGCACGCGACCCGCGCTGGGGACGCACGGAGGAGAGTTTCGGCGAAGACGCTTTCCTCACGGCCCGGCTGACGGTGGCCAACATCAAAGGTCTGCAAGGCGACGACCCGAAGTACTGGCGCACGGCTGCCTTGATGAAACACTTCCTGGCCAACAGCAATGAAGACCGGCGCGACAGCACCTCGAGCAACTTCGACATGCGCCTGTTCTACGAATACTATGCTTATCCCTTCTACAAAGGCATTACCGAGGGCGGTAGCCGCGCCTTCATGGCCGCCTACAACGGCTGGAATGGTCCCGCCATGTGTGTGCATCCCTGCCTGAAGGAGATTACCCGCGACAAGTGGGGCAACAACGGCATCATCTGTACTGATGGCGGCGCGTTGAAGTTGCTGGTCAGCTCCCACCACGCTTATCCCACCATGGCCGAAGGTGCGGCTGCGGTGGTAAAGGCTACTACGGGACAGTTCCTGGATGTTTACAAGCCCTACATTGAGGAAGCTTTGCAGAAAGGCCTGCTCACCGAGGAGGAAATAGATGAAGCCATCCGCGGCAACCTGTTTGTAGCCTTGAAGCTCGGTTTGCTGGACGGCAAGGACTCTGCTGACCCCTATCGCAACATCGGTACCGACCCCAACGAAGTGCCTCCTTACGAGCGTGAGGAAGCCAAGCAACTGGCCCGCGAGGTGACGGCCAAGTCGGTGGTGCTGCTGAAGAACAGCAAGAACTTGCTGCCCCTCGATGCCTCCAAGCTGAAGAAGATTGCCGTGATTGGTCCCTATGCCGACAAGATTGTGCAAGACTGGTACAGCGGCACGCCGGCCTATGAGGTGACCATTCTGAATGGCATCCGCAACGCCGTGAAGGGCGGACAGACGGAAGTGCTTTATGCTGCCAACAATGCGATAGACGAGGCAGTGAATGCCGCCCGCGAGGCCGATGTGGCTGTGGTGTGCGTAGGCAACCACCCGTATGGCACGCGTCCCGACTGGTTCTTCTGTCCCGTGCCGAGCGACGGCCGCGAGGCTGTGGACCGCAAGTCGCTGATGCTGCCCGATGAAGATCTGGTGAAGCAGGTGTATAAGGCCAATCCCAACACCATCCTGGTGCTGGTGAGCAGCTTCCCGTACACCATCAACTGGAGCCAGGAGAACCTGCCCGTCATCCTGCACATTACGCATTGCAGCCAGGAGCAGGGCAATGGCTTGGCCGACGTACTGTTTGGCAAGGTGAATCCGTCGGGACACCTTACCCAGACTTGGGTGAAGGACATCACCGACCTGCCCGACATGATGGACTATGACATCCGCCACGGACGTACGTACATGTACTACAAGGGCGATGTGCTTTATCCCTTCGGCTACGGGTTGAGCTACACGACGTTCGACTACCAGCAAATCAAGTCTGTTAAGCAAAGCAAAGATAAAGTGACCGTCACCGTATTGGTGAAGAACTCCGGCAGCCGCGACGGCGAAGAGGTGGTACAATTGTATGCCAGCTATCCGGAGTCGAAGGTCGAGCGCCCCATGAAGCAGCTGCGTGCCTTCAGCAAGGTGCCCATTGCCGCCGGTGAGACCAAGGAAGTGGTGCTCGACATTCCCAAGGAAGATTTCGCTTATTGGGATGAGGCCCAAGATAAGTTCGTAGTAGAGCCCGGTAAGGTGAAACTGCTTATCGGCGCCTCTTCAGCAGATATCCGCCTGGAAGGTGAAGTTACCTTATAATAGTTCAGTTATTAGGGTTGAGTAAAAAGATTGTGGCGGATGATGCGGAATCCGCACGCGGCGTGTATCTGTGTTGCACTGTCGCGTGTGGATTCCTTTTTTTCTGAATATTCCGACAACCAAAATGAAGAAACTGACAAGCGTCTGATAAGGCATTGACAAGCGCAAAAAGGCTGGTGACAAGCCGTTCTGCAGGCAAATGCCCATCTTTGCAACAGAGAAAAAACTGTATTGCGTATGAAAACAACAAAGTCGAAAGTTATGAAAGGCATCTCCCTGCTCTGCACGGGTGTTTTTGTGTATGCCTTGTCGGCGTGCTCCGGCGCAAAGCCGCAGCAGCCGGATAGTGTCCTGCAAGACGAGCAACAGCTATACATCGGAGATTCCATTGCCGTGGCACAAACTCAGTATGGCAAAGTGCGTGGCTATATATTAAGAGGTATCTATACCTTCTGCGGCATTCCGTATGGGGCAAGCACGGCGGGCGAAAACCGCTTCATGCCTCCCCGCGAGCCCGAGCCTTGGGAGGGTATCCGTCCGGCAGTCTTTTGGGGCGACACGGCTCCGCAGATTACGGAGGGCAAGTACCGCAACACCTACAGCACCTTTACCGACCACTGGAATTATTATGACGTGAGTGAGGACTGCCTGATGCTGAACGTCTGGACGCCCGCACTGGCCGACGGCAAGAAGCGCCCCGTGCTGGTGTGGATTCACGGCGGCGGCTTTACCAACGGCAACGGCATCGAGCAGGACAGCTACCGGGGCGAAAACCTCAGCCGCTATGGCGACATTGTGTTCGTCTCGCTGAACCACCGCTTGGGTCCCATCGGCTTCAGCGACTTCTCGGGCGTGGACGATGAAAAGTTTGCCGAGTCGGGCAACGCGGGCATCCTCGACCTGGTGGCCGGCCTGAAGTGGGTGCACAACAACATCGCGCAGTTTGGCGGCGACCCGGGCAACGTCACCATCATGGGACAGTCGGGCGGCGGTGCCAAGGTGTGCACGCTGGTGGCTATGGCCGAGACGAAAGGCCTGCTGCACAAGGCGGTGGCCCTGAGCGGAAACATCACGGGTGCCATAGACAACAACTACAGCGCTGAGCTGGGCAAGGCCATCTTGAAGGAAGCCGGCCTGCAGCCCTCGCAGATGAACAAGCTGCAGCAGATGCCGTGGTTGGACTACATAGCCCTTGCCAACCGCGCAGCCGCCAAGTATGACAAGCAGCACGGCGGCAACGGCATGAGGCGTGGTGCCTTCGGCCCGGTGGGCGACGGCTTCCACATCCCGATGGACACCTTCTACTCCGACCCCGAAGCGCCTTCTGCCGGCATCCCCATGCTGTTCAGCACCACCACGTGCGAGTTCTCCATGAGCCGCGACAACGCTGCCCTCGAAAAGATGGACAGGGCGCAGCTGGTGGAAACCGTCGGCAAGATGAAAGGCAAGGATGGCGAGAAGATTGTGGCAGCTTACGAAAAAGCATTCCCCGACAAGAAACCCATTGAATTGCTGGGACTGATAATGAGTTCGCGCGAAGAGGTGATGAAGGCCGTCAATGCCAAGGTGCAGCAAAGTGCGCCCGTCTACCTGGCATGGTTTGGCTGGGAGCCGCCTTTGTTCGATGGACGTATGCGTGCCTTCCACTGCCTGGACATCAGCTTCTGGCTGAAGAACACCGACGTGATGCTGACCCACACGGGCGGCGGCAAGCGTCCGCGCGACCTCTCCACGAAGATGACCGATGCCCTGCTGAGCTTCATGCGCACGGGCAACCCCAACTGCGCAAGCCTGCCCGAATGGCCGCGGTACACGCCCGACGAGGGTGCCACGATGATGCTGAACGACCGGTGCGAAGTGGTCTATGCCCCCGACCGCGAGGCGCTCAAGGCTTTGGCTGAGTGAGTCTAATTATAGTTTATGCTGTAAATGGGAATTTAACTATGTGTTTACGATGGCACGCAGATGACGCAGACGGGCGCAGATGAACGCAGATTCTTAAAGGCTGCGCCATGTATCTGTCATTCTGAGCGCAAGCGAAGAATCTCCTACTTGCTCCTGCTTTTAGGAGATGCTTCACTAACGTTCAGCATGACAAAAGAAAAAAATCTGCGTTCATCTGCGCCCGTCTGCGTCATCTGCGTGCCAACAAAATGCACAACGCAGCCCGCTAAATTATCATTTTATTAAAAGAATTCCGATGAAAACGAAGTATCTCTTGATGGCAGCCCTGTGCGGCTGTAGCATGCTGCCTGCGGCTGCGCAATGGCAGCGCACGCCTACGCCTAACGATACATTGCAGTCGGTCCGCGTGCTGAACGATGGCCGGGTGGCCTTGAGCATCTACGCGCCCCAGGCCAAGGAGGTAGGCATAGGCGGCGACATTGTGCCCTGGGGGCAGAAGTTGGATGTGACGAAGTCTGAAGCCGGCGTGTGGACGGTGACCGTACCTGCTGTGAAGGACGGGGCCTACCGCTACCACTTCGTGGTGGACGGCGTCCGGGTGTTCGACCCCAAGTCGCCCAAGGCATCCGAGACTTCTGCCATATTGAAGGTGGAGGCCAAGGACGGCGATTTCTTCTCCATGAAGGAGGGCGTGCCCCACGGCGCCATAGCCCAGCGCTATTATTACTCGAAGACGCTGAAGACCACTCGCCGCCTGCACGTATGGACACCCGCCGGCTACGAGAAAAGCACGGAACAGCTGCCCGTGCTCTACCTCATCCACGGCGGGGGCGACACCGACCTGGCCTGGCCTACCGTGGGTTGCGCGGGCAACATTTTGGATAACCTGCTGGCCGAGGGCAAGATGAAGCCCATGATTGTGGTGATGCCCAACGGCTCCATTGCCACGGACAACCTGATGGACGAAGTGCCCCTCTTTGCCGAAGACCTGATGACGGACATCATCCCCTACATCGAAGCCAACTACCGCGTGCTGGCCGACAAGGACCACCGCGCCCTGGCCGGACTCTCCATGGGCGGCATGGAGACGCTGGAGGCGGGCCTGAACCACTACAAGGAGTTCGGCTACCTGTGGGTGCTGAGTTCCGGTTGGTTTGAGACGGACAAGGAGATGTACGCCGAGCGTGGTGCCTATCTCAAGACCATTGCGCAGGACTTCAACAACACGGTGCGCGCCTTGCACTTCACCCAGGGCGGCCCCGAGGACATTGCCTACAACAACTGCAAGGCCATGCTGAAGCTGTTCGACGCGGCAGGCATCCGCTACAAGTATAGCGAAGCCCCCGGCGGGCACACGTGGTACACCTGGCGCAACGACCTCTACAACTTGGCGCAACAACTCTTCAAGTATTGACAATGGGCGTAGCACAGCCCGCCGGGTGGCGTTCCTACGCCACCACGGTAGCGTAGTATCCCCCGCTCGGTAGCGTTTCAACGCTGCCGGGCGTTTCGTGGATAGTTGGGTGTCAATACATTATACAGGTGTCACCTGCGTCTGCGCGCCTCTGCTTCAAGCGGCGCGTTGCATTTTGAAAAGAATTTATTGTGTAATATAAAACTGATAAGACAAATGAAAACAGTAATCAAAGCAATGGGCATCGGCTTGGCTGCATGCTGCTTGTCGGTCTCGGCCGTGCAGGCGCAGCCTAAACTGAATGCCGACAACATCGACGAGGTCATCCAGGCGATGACGCTGGAAGAAAAAGTGCGCATGTGCATAGGCTGCGGCATGGCTATAGGGGACGATGCCAAGTTTCCCGGCACAGCCGGGCAGACGTACGACATTCCCCGCCTGGGCATCCCCTCCGTCTACCTGGCCGACGGGCCGCACCGCCTGGCCATGACTACGAAGCGCGATTTCGACAGCCGCTTCTACTACACCACCGAGTTCCCCTCGGGCACGACCGTGGCCGCTACGTTCAACCCCCAGGCCGCCTTCAAGGTGGGCGCCGCGCTGGGCGAGGAGGTGAAGGACTACGGCCTGGACGTACTGCTGGCGCCGGGGGCCAACCTCATACGCAACGTGCTGTGCGGGCGCAACCATGAGTATTACTCCGAAGACCCGGTAGTGACGGGCAAAATGGCCGCCGCCTACATCAACGGCGTGCAGAGCCAGGGCACGGGCACTTGCCTGAAACACTTTGCCGTGAACAACCAGGAGACCAACCGCAACAACAACGACTCGCGCCTCACTCAGCGTCCTTTGCGCGAACTCTACCTCAAGGGCTTCGAGATAGCCGTGAAGGAGTCGCAGCCGTGGGCCATCATGACCGCCTACAACAAGGTGAACGGCAAGTACACCTGCGAGGACAAGGACCTGACGGAAGACATTCTGCGCGGCGACTGGGGCTTCCGGGGCATGGTGATGTCCGACTGGAATGCCGGAAAAGATGCCGTTACCTCCATGATAGCCGGCAACGACATGATGCAGCCCGGGCAAGACCGTCAGTACAAGGCCATCCTCGAAGCTGCGCAAAACGGCACGCTGGACCCCGCCATCTTGGACCGCAACGTGAAGCGCATCCTCGAGCTGGTGGTGAAGTGCCACAGCTTTGCTGGCTACAAGTATGCCAATGAGACCGACCTCAAGGCCCACTCGGCCATAGACCGCGAAGTGGGTGCCGAAGGCATCGTGCTGCTGGACAACCGCGCCACCTTGCCTCTGGCCGCCGGCATCAAGAACGTCGCCCTCTACGGCACCACCTCCTACGACATGGTGCCCGCAGGCATGGGCTTCGGCAGCACGGGCCGTGGCTACTACACCGTCTCCCTGGTAGAGGGCATGCGCAATGCCGGCTACACGGTAGACGCAGGCTTAATCAAGCAATACAAGAAGCACCTGGCCGACGAAGAGAAGCGCCTTTTCCCTAACGGCCGTCCGCCCTTTTCGCTCACCCCGCCCGAGCGTGCCGCCGAGTTTGTGCCTACTGCCGAAGAGCTGGCCAAGCAAGTGCAGGCCAACGACGTAGCCATACTGACGCTGGGACGTACCAGTGGCGAGGCATCCGACCGCCGCGTGGCCGAATTCTACCTCAAGAACAACGAAGAAGCACTGATCGACGCCGTGTCCCAGGCCTACCATGCTGCAGGCAAGAAGGTCATCGTCATCCTCAACGTGTGCAGCGCTATGGAGACTGCTTCGTGGAAGAACAAGGTAGATGCCGTGCTCTGCGCCTTCCAGCCGGGAGCCGAGGTGGGCAACTGCGTGGCCGATGTGCTGACCGGCAAGGTTAACCCCTCCGGCCGCCTGCCCATGACCTTCGCCGTGAAGTATGGCGATGCCCCGTCGGACGCCAACTTCCCCTACGACTACGAGTTCAAGATGCCCGACTTTGCCATGGGCAGCGGCATGAACTTCAAGTCGGACAAGAAGGAGGAGAAACCCAAGGCTCCGGAAGAGAACGTGGACTACACCAACTACGCCGAGGGCATCTACGTGGGCTACCGCTACTTCGACACCTTTGGCAAGGAGGTTTCTTATCCCTTCGGCCACGGCTTGTCGTACACCACGTTCAGCTTCGAGGTCGTTGGCTCGTCGATGGACGACCAGACGTGCGAGCTTCAGGTATCGGTGAAGAACACCGGCAAGGTGGCCGGCAAAGAGTCCGTGCAGCTGTATGTCAAGGCTCCGCAAGGCGGCCTGGAGAAACCCGCCAAGGAGCTGAAGGCCTTTGCCAAGACCAAGCTGCTGCAACCGGGCGAGAGCGAGGTCGTTACCTTGAAGTGGAACGTGATGGACATGGCTTCCTTCAATGAGAAGAACAGCTCGTGGCAGCTGGCTAAGGGTAACTACCAGTGGCTGGTGGCTGCCTCATCGGCCGACGTGCGCTGCACGGTAGACCAGAAGGTAAGCAAAGCCCAGAAGGTGAAGGTGAGCGACTCCATGGCTCCCGAAGTGAAAATAGCTGAAAATCCCATGGTGAAACGGTAAGACCGGTTGGAAAAATGCTTAACTTTGGGTGTTTCTAAAGGATTTAATCAGTACACTATGATGAAAGCATTAAAACTTACAGTATGTGCCCTTCTGCTGGGAGGCCTCCTCCCGGTAGGGGCGCAGACCCCTGTGCTCACCGTAGACGGCGGGCGCATTGAGGGAGTGATGGACGAGGAAGGCGTGGCCGTGTACAAGGGCATTCCCTATGCCGCGCCTCCGGTGGGCGACTTGCGTTGGAAAAAGCCGCAACCCGTGCAGCCGTGGCAAGGCGTGCGCCGGTGCGACAAGTGGGGCGATGCCTCCCTGCAAGGCGGCCAACAAGAAGGCTCCTTCTATTGGAAAGAGTTCTACCAAGACGGCAATCCGTCCATGAGCGAGGACTGCCTCTACCTGAACGTGTGGACTCCCGCCGCCGGCCAGACGGATGCCGACCTGCCGGTGATGCTCTGGATTCATGGCGGAGCTTTCCAGAACGGCTTCGGGCATGAGATTGAGTTTGACGGCGATGCCATGGCCAAGAAAGGCGTGGTGCTGGTCACCATCAACTACCGCCTGGGCATGTGCGGCTTCCTGGCGCATCCGCTGCTCACGGCGGAGAACGGTGGCAAGGGCTCCGGAAACTATGGCCTGTTCGACCAGCTGGCTGCCTTGAAGTGGGTGAAGAAGAACATCGCCTCCTTTGGCGGCAATCCGGACAACGTGACAGTCTTCGGGCAAAGCGCCGGGGCGGGCAGCGTGCAGGCCTTGATATCTTCGCCCCTGGCCAAGGGCTACATCCAGCGAGCCATCATACAGAGTGGCGGCGGACTGGGGGGCATCATCTCTACCCGGTCGCTGGCCGATGTCGAGAAGCAGGGCAAAGCCATGTGGGATGCCTCGGGCATGACCACGCTGGAGCAGATGCGCGCCTGTCCGGCCGACCGCTTCCAGGAGGTGATGATGACCTACATGAAGCAGCAGAAGACTTTCAACGGCATGCACTATTCTCCGTGTGTGGACGGCGAGCTGCTCACGGCCACGGTGTATGACGCCGCCATCGGCGGGCAGGAGCTGGACATCCCCTACATGATAGGTTACACCTCGGGCGACATGGCCCCCGACCGCATGCAGAAGGCTGCCGTGGACTGGAGTCTGCTGCTCGAGAAGCAGGGACGCAAGCCCGCTTACGTCTATTGCTTCAGCCGCGACCTTCCCGGTGAAGACCTGAAGGCGCCCGACGGCAGCGCCATCATGCCGGGTGCTTTCCATTCGTCGGAGCTGTGGTATGTGTTCGGCACGCTGGACAAGTGCTGGCGCCCCATGGAGCAGGCCGACCACGAGTTGAGCGACCGCATGGTAAGCTATTGGACCAACTTTGCCAAGACCGGCAATCCCAATGGCCAAGGCGTGCCCCAATGGAAACCCTGCACCCAGGGCGATAATCATATCCAGGTGCTGGATGTGAAATGATAATTTAGCGGGGCGAAGCCCCGGAATGAAGAATGAAGAGCTAAGAATGAAGAATTCTGTAGGGATACAGTATGCGGCGGTAACTGATTCCCCGCCTCCGGGGAGGAGGGGTGGCACGAAGTGACGGGGTGGTAGCGATAATCTTACTATTATTCAGAGGTTTATATTTTAACCTACCACCTCCCCTTTCGGGTACTCCTCCTCCCAGGAGGAGAATCCTGTTACATCGCAATTCTTCATTCATCATTCTTAATTCTTCATTAAAGCGCGCTTGCGCGCGCTAAATTCCCATTTGTAGAACTTCTATAATAAATAGCATTATGAAAAAGTTAGTAACGATGTTGGCCTGCGCCTTGTTTGCCACGACCATGTGGGCGCAGCAGGCCTTGTTTGGAGGAACTGAAATCGTTTCTCCCGAAGTGAATGCCGATGGAACCGTGACTTTCCGGCTCTATGCTCCCAAGGCAGTGAAAGTAGAGGTAACGGGCGACTTCTTGCCGCAAGTGAAGGTGAAGACCCCGATGGGCGAGGCCGAGCAGCCGGGAGTGGCCGAGCTGAAGGAAGGCAAAGACGGCGTGTGGACGTATACTTCCGAGCCCCTGGCTCCCGAGCTGTATTACTACACCTTCAAGGTGGACGGCATGACCTACCTGGACCCTTCCAACGTGTACATGAGCCGTGACATTGCCACCTACACCAATATCTTCATCGTGGAGAAGGAAAAGGGCGACACGGGCGACCTGTACAGCGTGAACGACGTGCCCCATGGCAACGTGTCGAAGGTGTGGTATGACAGCCCCACGCTGAAGATGAAGCGCCGCATGACGGTCTACACGCCTGCCGGTTACGATAAAGGTGGCCGCTACCCCGTGCTCTACCTGCTGCATGGCGCCGGTGGCGATGAGGATGCCTGGACTACGCTGGGCCGTGCCGCCCAAATTATGGACAACCTGATTGCCGAGGGCAAAGTGAAGCCCATGATAGTGGTGATGCCCAACGGTAACCCCAACTGCGAGGCCGCTCCGGGCGAATGGTCGAAGGGCATGTACAAGCCCTCCTTCATGGGGCACATGAGCTCCAAGCCGATCGCTTCCATGGAAGAAAGCTTCCCCGACATTGTGAAGTATGTAGAGAAGAACTACCGTGTGAAGAAGGGCAAGAAGAACCGTGCCATCTGCGGCCTCTCAATGGGTGGCGGGCACTCTTTCGGCATCTCCAAGCTCTATCCCGATATGTTTGACTACGTGGGGCTGTTCTCTGCTGCCATCTTCTTTGGTGGCGGGCAGAATAACTCGCAATCGGTATTGGAGCAAATGAACAACGATGCCGAGTTCAACAAGCAGATGGCTGCCCTGTTCGGTGCAAAGCCCAAGCTGTACTGGATTGCCATCGGCAAGACCGATTTCCTCTACCAGGCCAATGCCGACTACCGCAAGTATCTCGATAGCAAAGGCTACCCGTATGAATACCTGGAAACGGAAGGCGGCCACATCTGGCGCAACTGGCGCATATACCTCACGCAGTTCTCGCAGAAGCTGTTCAAGTAAAATAAGAGAGAAGTTAAGAAGTCAAGAAGAACTGTGCCGGTGTGTATTCTTCTTGACTCCTTAACTTCTTATGAGCGCGCTTATATCTCATTTCCTACTAATCTCCTCCACCAAGTGGGCGGCATGCCCATACTTCTCCATGATGAACAGAATGTAGCGGATGTCCACGCCGATGCAGCGTTGCGTCTTCGGCTCATACATCAGGTCGCTGCTCATGGCCTCCCAGTTGCCGTCGAAGGCAAGGCCCAGCAGCTCGCCCCGGTCGTTGAACATGGCGCTGCCCGAGTTTCCGCCCGTAATGTCGTTGTTCGAGATGAAGCACACCTTCATCTGCCCGTCCCGGTCGGCATAGCGGCCGAAGTCGCCCGACGCCAGCAAGTCCAGCAGCTCGGGCTGTACGGCAAAGTCCGTGTCGCCCGCATGAGCTCTCACCTTCTCCAAGATGCCTTTTGTAGTAGTGTAATAGTTGTAGTGCGCGCCGTCGAAGGGCGTGTAGCCGCACACCGTGCCGAAGCTGAGGCGCAGGGTGGAGTTGGCATCCGGATAGAAGTTGCGCGAGCGGTTCATGCGGCGCAGGGCCGCCGTGAGCAGGCGTTCGTCGCGCTCAATGTTGAGCGAGGCCTGCTGCATCTGCAGGTTCATCTCGAAGGCCTTGGTGATGAGGTCTATGGCCAGGCTGATGGCGGGGTCTTCGTAGAGGTTGAACGTCGTGTCCCGCTCCAGGAAGCGCTTCAGCCCCCGCGGCGTCACCAGTTCGGAACGGGCATACAGGCTGTCCACATAGGTGCGCGAGTTGCCGCCGTACAGGGTGTCGATGGCCAGGTAGTTCAGGGGCAGGTAGTCGGGCGATACTTGCCGGCGGTACTCGTCGAGCATGGCGGCGAAGACCTCCTTGTCGATGTCCAGGTCGAGGTCGGCATACTGGTCGACTATGGCCTCGAGGGCAGCCACCACCATGTCGTGCTCGCCTTCGACGTCGAAGTTCAGTATGTTGAAGGCCAGCTGCACCAGCTCGGGGCCGTTGAAGAACGACTCCATGAAGTAGGCCTGCGCGCGGTTGGCCTCGCGCCGGCTTTTATAGTTCAGCTCCAGGTCGGTGAAGAGGTGCAGCAGCCGGGCGCGCTCCTCGGGGGTGTCCTGTATCCAGCGGCGGAGGTCGGCCTCCAGGGCACGCTTCCTCTCCAGCACGTGCAGGCGGCGGATGGCGCGGTTCATGCCGATGGCGTTCTTCCAGTAGTTGGAGCTTTCATCGTACTTGGAGGCGTACTTCAGTCGGACGGCATCGCTGCGGTCTATCTCGCGTTTCCAGATGGCCTGCTTCACGCCGCGCACGTCGATGCGTGCCTGGTTTTCGCCCTGCATCATCTCCTCGATGCCGAAGGAGGAGAGGTAGCGCTCGGTGGTGCCGGGGTAGCCGAGGGTCATGCAGAAGGAGCCTTCGCGGTAGCCGTCGAGCGACACGGGAGCCACATGACGCGGGTGGTAGGGTACGTTGTCGGGCGAGTAGTCGGCCGGGCGGTTGTCGCGAGGCGAGGCATAGATGCGGAACACGGCAAAGTCGCCCGTGTGGCGCGGCCACTGCCAGTTGTCGGTGTCCCAGCCAAACTTGCCGATGGAGGTGGGCGGCGCGAAGACCAGGCGCACGTCGTTGTAGTCGCGGTAGACGGAGAGCCAGAACTCATTGCCCCCGTAGTAAGGGTCGACAACGCCCACCAGGGTAGAGTCGCGCAGGTATATCTCCTCCTGGATGGCCAGGCACACGGAGTCGGTGGCCCGGTGGCGCGCCAGCTCGTCCATGCCGGGGGTGACGGCAGAGAGCACGCGGCGCGTCACGTCCTCCTGCCGCAGCAGGAAGCGCACGTACAGGTCGGGGCAGGGCAGCTCCTGGCTGCGGTCTTTGGCCACGAAGCCGTCCTGCAGGTAGTCGTGCTCCAGGCTGGAGAGCTGCTGTATGCTGCTGAAGCCGCAGTGGTGGTTGGTCAGCACCAGTCCGTCCTCGCTCACCACCACGCCCGAGCAGAAGCCTCCGAAGCTCACCACGGCGTCCTTCAGCGAAGGCTTCCGCGGGTGATACAGCTTGTCGGCGGGCAGTTGCAGTCCCAGTTCTTTCATCGTGCGGCGCGTGTCCTTGTCCAGGTTGCCCAGCATCCACATGCCTTCGTCGGCCTGTGCCGCAACTGCCACCCACAGGCAGCAGAGGGTTGTCAATAAATGTCTTATCGTCATGGTTTTTCTTTTTATTATAAGGCTAATTATCATCAGTTAGAACTTCCATAACCAGCTGTCCAGCATCTCGCCCGGCGGTAACCCGAACCCTTCCGTCTGCTGGAGCCGCTTCTTCAGGCGGGACTTCTGCTGGGAGACGGACGAGGGCGACACGGCCATCAGGATGGCTATCTGCGAGACGGTGAAGCGCAGCTTGATGAGGAGGCAGTATTGCACGTCCACGTCCGTCAGCTGGGGGAAACGCTCCTTCAGGCGGACGGTGAAGCAGTTGTAGATGCCGTCGGCCAGCAGGGCCAGCTTCTTCCATTCCGCTTCGCCGAGGAACTTGGGTTGCTCGCGTAATACCTTCATCAGGTCGTCGCGCCTCAGCAGTTCTTCCACCAAGGCCTGTTCGTGCGCCTCCAGCTGGCGGAGCCGCTCGGCTTGCTGGCGCAGGATGCGCTGCTCTTCGGTGTCGTACTTGTCTTTGTAGGCGTCCAGCGAACGTTGCAGGCGTTGGTTCTCCGCGTCGAGCGTCCGGTTCTGCTGTTGCAGGGCGGCGATGGCGGCTTGCAGTTCGTCTTGCTGCGCCTGCGATTCCTGGTGCTCGTCGGCCAGCTGGGCTTGCAGCAGGGCGATGCTCTGATGGTTCTGGCGGAGGGTCTCTTC
>CASELH010000054.1 GCA_949288715.1 uncultured Bacteroides sp.
GAGTTTGTCCCAATAGCCGCGCTGGAAAACGATTCTGCCGTTTTGGATACGAAAGAATCCGCATCCGCGAAGTCCGAGCGGGTCTTTCCATTCCATAATTGCCCATTCCCCGTCCTCGAACAGATTCTCTACGATGCAAACCATTTTCGCTGTAGAAAACTCATTCACGAACATCTCATAAATGGCTTTCTTGCCTATTACCGGCTCATTGGCGACCTGATGGTTCACGGCATCTTCCGCATACAAGTCCGCAAGCCCGGCTGCGTCTGCGGCATTGAAACGGTCAATCCATTTTATCAATACTTCTTTGGGAGTCTTCATTTTATCCATATTCATTGGTCAATTATTCATCGCTTAAAGACGATTCCAGTTCTTCGATGGTCGGCATTGTGCCCTCTATCTTCTCGGGATAGAAACGTTCGAGGTCGTACTCTGAAATGCCGATGGGCTGGCTGCTCGACTCCAAAGCATACTGCGCTTGTATGCGGTCTTTCTCCTTGCAGATAAGCAGCCCGATGGTAGGGTTGTCCCTTCCTTCCTTGCGCAAGATATGGTTGCAAGCTGTCTAATATGCTGACGGATTTGTTCATAGACGGATGCTTTCAATGTTCATGGTTGCAAAGATAAGCTTTTTGGGCAAAACTTTCTTATATGCTATCCTATTTGCCTCACTTCCGCACCCTCAGACGATACTCCGACGGCGTGACGCCCTCCTGCTTTTCCGTTGTAAAAAAGGGAATGCCGCCCCGTCATAGAGCTACATTCCTTTTTTCTATTCAACATCATCCTAATTGATGATCCCTGTCACCTTCTTTATTCTCATTGCATACCTACTCATAGCGATGAGGCCTTTCCAATATACCATTTTCTGGGTATTGCCCCACCTTTTTACTCCCCCTACCTTTGCGGCAACAATAATGAAGGTAAAAAATGAAAAGACAAATCAGTTTATTTACCCTGTGCCTGTTGCTTTCGGCAGGTGCGTTGCAAGCCGGGGAGGTAGTTGCCCCAGACTCTGTAGCAACGGCAGAAGCATCAGTGATAGAGAGGGTTAAAAAGGGTATTGCCGCCACGGCGACGGATGATTACGAACGGTTTCGCGTAGGCGGGTATGGCGAGATAGTGGCCAACTTCATGGATTATGGCCTTAACCGCTTCACGGGTACCGGAGTGGGAAACACCAAGGAGCATCGCAGCAGCATCTCCATTCCCCGCTTTGTGCTGGCCTTTGACTATAAGTTTACGTCGAAGTGGATACTGGGCGCTGAAATAGAGTTTGAGTCCGGCGGCACGGGCATGGCTACCGAACTGGAGCCGTCGGAAAACAACGAGTATGAGACGGAGATGGAAAAGGCCGGCGAAGTGGCGTTGGAGCAGTTTCACATCACGAGGCTCATCCATCCGGCTTTCAACGTCCGGGCCGGGCACATGGTGGTGCCCATCGGGTTGACCAATGCCCACCACGAGCCCATCAACTTCTTCGGCACCTCGCGCCCCGAAGGCGAGACTACTATTATTCCCTCTACCTGGCACGAGACGGGTGTTTCCCTATTCGGCTCTTTTGGTAAGGGGTATGCTGTCTTCGACTACCAACTGATGGCGGTGGCCGGACTCAACCCCGATGGCTTCGGGCGCGACGGCTGGGTGAGAGACGGCAAGCAGGGCCTGTTTGAAACGGACAAATTCTCCTCGCCCGGCTATGTAGTCCGTCTGGACTATAAAGGTGTGCCGGGCTTGCGGGTAGGTGCTTCCTTCTACTACTGTGCCGATGCCACCCGCAATGCCGACAAGGAGTATAAGTACACCTACAGCCAAGCCACATCCTCGGGCACGCAGAGTGTGGACTACAAAGTGCCTGTCCGTATTTATTCCGCCGACGCGGAGTACAAGAACCGCTACGTCACTGCCCGAGCCAACATCATTTACGGCAATATGGACAATTCCGCCCGGGTCAGTGCCACCAGCCTGTCCAACAATTCCAACTATCACCACGGCTCCATGCGTAGCACGGCCGAAACTGCCTTGTGTTACGGTGCGGAAGCAGGACTGAACCTTAGCGCTTTCTTCCACGACAAGAAGTGCCCCGTCATCTATCCCTTTGCCCGCTATGAATACTACAACCCGCAGGAGAGCGGCGAGGGGAGCGTGGTGCCCGACCCGCGCTGTCAGGTCAGCAAGTGGACGGCCGGCATCAACTGGTTTGCCCTGCCCAACCTGGTGGTGAAGGCCGATTACACCACCCGCCAGATAGGCACGCAGAAAGTGTTTGGCACCAGCAAGTACAATAGCGAGAACGAGTTTTCCATCGGCATAGCCTATGTCGGCTGGTTTTTCAAGAAATGAGAGCAATGATCAATTAGATTTTATGCAATGGGAATTTAGTTTAGCGATTAGTGGTTAGTGATGAGTGATTAATACGTGCAATAAGGAGGCGGTAACTGATTCCCCTCCTCCGGGGAGGAGGGGTGGCACGAAGTGACGGGGTGGTAGTGATAATCTTACTCTTATTCAGAGGATTATTTATTCCCCTATCACCTCCCCCTTCGGGTACTCCTCCTCCCCGGAGGAGGAGAATTCAGTTACCACAGCGCATTAATCACTCATCACTAAACGCTAAACACTAACAGATAAATTATCATTTACTTTTAAATAATAACTTATGAAAAAGAACATTCTTTATGTAGCAAGTCTGGCGCTGGGCCTGATGGCCATGGCGTCTTGTAGCGATGACAAAGGCGGGGACGACCCCGGCATGAATCCTCCTGCCACCGGTGGCGGCGGAGCCCTGAACTGCGTGGAGCAGATTATAGACGGTTGCCTTGACATAGCCAACGAGGTGGGCGAGGCCAAGATAGGCGACCCGTTGGCCCTCTACAACAGCGGGCAGACTACGGAAGCCCTTTACGCCGTGGAGTCGTGGTACAGCTGGCACTCCCGCGAAGACTACTCCAACAACATCATTTCCATCTACAACGCCCTGACCGGTACGCGCGGCGAGCAGGTGGTATCCAACAATCAACTGGACTTGACGCAGATGAACGCTGCTGCCCACTCCATCTACTCGGTAGTGAGCGGCGTGAACACCACGATGGCCGACGAGGTGATGGAGGCCGTAAAGACAGCCCACGATGCCATCTTGGCCATTCCCCAGCCCTTCCGCAATCACATCAACAGCACCGAAGCCCTGGAAGCCCAGCGTGCCTGCGCCGACCTGTTTGAGGCTTTAACCAACCTAAAGGGATACATTGACCGCACGGGCGAAATCAATACCGACGAGGTGCTCGACCCCGTGGTTTCTACTTATGTAGACGTTGTGGTGCTGCCTACCTACAAGGACTTGAAGGATAAGAACCAGCTGCTTTACAATGCTGTTTATGCCTTCTCCGAAGCTCCCAGCGATGCCGCATTCGAGGACATTTGCGATGCCTGGCTGGTGGCCCGCGAACCGTGGGAAACGAGCGAAGCCTTCCTCTTTGGCCCCGTAGCCGACCAGGGACTCGACCCCAACATGGACAGTTGGCCCTTGGACAAGGATGCCATTGTGAACGTGCTGGAAACGGCCGACTGGGGCGCCATGGAGTGGACCGGAGACTTTACGGAAGACGGCGCCAATGCCGAATCCATAGCCAATGCACAAGCCGTGCGCGGCTTCCATACGCTGGAGTTCCTGGCCTTCCGTAACGGCATGGCACGCACGCTGAATGACCAGCTCGACCCGAACGACCCTGAAGACTATGTGTACAGCGAGGCTAACAAGCAGAACTGGGGCGACTACATGATGGCTGCCGTCACCCTGCTGGTGAAAGACTCCGACGACCTCTACAGCTATTGGAACGACAGCTACAAGGGTGGCGACAGCTATGCCAAGCGATTCAAGGAACACCGCCTGACCGACTAAGGCTTTATGAACGGATTGCTAACGGATAAAGGAAATAACATGTTTAACCACAGCATGAAGTGTGTGGCCTTAGCCTTCGGCCTGCTGGCCTGCTGTGCCTGCGAAGACGTTGAGGAAATCAATGCCGACGACATGGAGGTGCCCTACGGCTATGCGCTTTCGGCAGGCACATCCACCATCTTCTCCACCTCGTCGTTTGCCTACGACTCGGAGGCCGACTGGGTGACGGGCAGCTACAAGACCCGTTTTACGCGCGGCGACGGCTTGTATGACGACGTGAAGGCACAGAGCGATGGCCTGGGTCCGGTCTACGCCGGCTACTCTTGCGGCAGTTGCCACCGCAATGCCGGGCGCACCGCGCCCACCTTGTGGACCGAGGGCGGCTCGGGCAGCACGGGCTTTTCGTCCATGCTCATTTATATCAGCCGCAAGAACGGGGCTTTCTTCCAGGACTACGGGCGGGTGCTGCACGACCAGGCTATCTATGGCGTGGAGCCGGAAGGCAAGCTGAAGGTGGAGTGGGAGTACCAGGAGTTCAGCTTTCCCGATGGCGAGACCTACGAACTGGCCAAACCCACCTACACCATTACCGATTGGTATGCCGACGAGATTGCCCCTGAAGACCTCTTCTGCACCGTCCGCATCCCCTTGCGCCACGTGGGCATGGGGCAGATGATGGCCATCGACACCCGCGAGATTGAGGCCTTGGCCGCCAAGAGCAACTACCCGGAGTACGGCATCAGCGGCCGGTGCAACTACGTGACGGAGAAGGGAGTCTACGCCGTGGGCCTCAGCGGCAACAAAGCGCAGCACCAGGACCTCACCGTGGAACTGGGCTTCTCCAGCGACATGGGCATGACCAACAGCCGCTATCCCGAGGAGATATGCGAAGGCCAGGCGCAGGTAAACCAGGGCAGCATGATGGGCTTGGCTTACGACAAGCTGGACGTGTCTACCGAAGACATGGAGAACGTGGACCTCTACATGCAGTGCCTCGGCGTGCCCGCCCGCCGCAACGTGAACGACCCGCAGGTGGTGCGCGGCGAGGAGATGTTTTATGAGGCCAAGTGCCACCTGTGCCACGTCACCACGCTGCACACCCGCCCGCGAGGCTCCGTGCTGCTGGCCGGCACGCAGTTGCCTTGGCTGGGCGGACAGACCATACACCCGTACTCCGACTTCCTGCTGCACGACATGGGCTCGGAAATCATGGGCGTGGGCCTGAACGACAACTACGTCAGCGGCCTGGCGCGCGGCAACGAGTGGCGCACCACCCCCTTGTGGGGCATCGGCCTGCAAGAGCGGGTGAACGGACACACCTACTTCCTGCACGACGGGCGCGCCCGCAACTTCGTGGAGGCCATCATGTGGCACGGCGGCGAGGGCGAAGCCTCCAAGAACCTCTTTAAGAACATGCCGAAGGAAGACCGCGAGGCGCTGGTTGCCTTCTTGAAGTCGCTGTAGGCCATGCTTCCGAAGGGGAAAAACGGCTTGTCTGCATGCCGGAAACCGGTGTTTAAAGGCTGGCCCGGTAGCCTTCCTACGCCAGCTCGGTAGCGTTTCAACGCTGGCATGCTGGCGTTGGAACGCTACAAAGGCATCGAATTACTCATCCGCAGACGACACGGAAGGCACAGATTTTATGCTTTTCTTTGCTCATGACAGCTACATGGGCGAAGCCCCTGATGAGAATCTGTGTTATCCGTGTCATCTGCGGATGAAAAATAGACACATATTGCTATGAATAAAAACAATGCGATAATGAAAAAGATAATCATGATGCTCCTGGCGGCCTTGCTCCCTCTGGCCGCCATGGCGCAATACGAGGAAGACACGGACAACGGCGTGGTGTCGCTGGCCGGACGCGAGGGATTCTCCATCGAGACCCGTAAGGGCGACTTTGTGTTCAAGCCCTACCTGCTGGTGCAGACCAGCGGAAACTTCAACTGGTATGACGACGAGGGCCTGGATAAGGCCTACAACCAGGACAACGTGGCCAACTCCGGCTTCGCGGTGCCCTATGCCGTGCTCGGCTTTACGGGCAAGGCTTTCGAGCGGGTGTCGTTCAACCTCTCCATCAATGCCGCGGCCAGCGGTGGCGCGTTGCTGCAGCAAGCCTGGTTCGACGTGGCCTTGAAGCAGCAGCTGGCCATTCGCGTGGGCAAGTTCAAGACGCCCTTCTCGCATGCCTACCTTACTACCTTGGGCGAAACACTGATGCCCGTGCTGCCCACCTCGCTGACGGCTGCCGTCATCCTGCCCTATTCGCTGAACGCCGTGACGCCCAACATCGGCACGGGCTTCGACTTGGGGGTGGAGATACACGGTCTCTTGGCCGGGAAGTTCGGCTACGAAGTAGGCCTATTCAACGGTACGGGGGCTTCGGTCAACACTGCCGGAAAGACGCTGAGCGACGATTGGCACATCCCCTCCCTGCTTTATGCCGGCCGCCTGACGTACATGCCCCGCGGGGTGATGCCCGCCACGCAGGGCAACCCCAACCGCCTGCACGAAGACAAAATGATGTTCGGCCTCTCGGCCTCTGTCAATGTGGAGAGCGAAAGCGAGAGCACCAACGACACCCGCGTGGGCCTGGAGTTTGCCTGGCTGAAAAACAAGCTCTACCTGGCTGCCGAGGCCTACTGGATGAACGTGGGCTTCACCCGGCGGCAGAAGATTGACCGGTCTTACAACTTCCTGGGCGGATACGTGCAGGGAGGCTACTTTGTGGCTCCCCGCGTGCAGGTGGCTGCCCGCTACGACTTCTTCAACCGCAACGGCGTAGACACCAACGGCTTCCTCAACATGCCTGCCGTGGGTGTGAACTATTTCTTCCGGGGTTGCAACCTGAAGTTGCAAGCCATGTACCAGTTCATTGGCCGCACGGGGCACGACACGCAGCTCGACCGCGACAACGACGACCTGGGCATCGCCACCCACTCGGCTACGGTATTGTTGCAATATTCCTTTTAAACAGACGGGATGCTATGAATAAAAGAGTTTTGACATTAGCCTGCTGCTTCTCTTTGGCAGGGCTGCTGGCTGCGTGCGACGATGGCCGCATCTACGAGGAGCAAACCGTTATTCCGCAGGAAGGCCTTAGCCTGAAGATGACGGGCCGCATCAGCAACATAGGCAGTTGGCCCAGCGGTTACAGCCTGGTAGTGGCCGGCTTCAACGAGGAGAGTGCGTATGCCGTCGTCTCGAAGATTGTGCCCAACCCCTCCACGGACGGCGGGGAGGTGACGGTCGAGATGTCCGGCATTACGGACGAGGTGACCAGCCTGGAGCTTTGCGTCACCGACCGCCTGCGCCGCAGGGTGCACACGTTTTGCAAGACCGATATCTCCGCCGCGGTGGACAATGTGGTCACCATGGATGTCGGCACGCAAGATGTCGGCATGTATGGCGTGGTGCAGACCGAGGTCTTTACCCCGAGTTGCGCCGCCTGCCACGGAGCCAGCGCGGGAGGGGCAGCCGCCGGCCTGCATCTTACCGAAGGGCACAGTTTTGCTGCCTTGGTGAACCAGCCGGCCACGTGCCGTCCCGAGATGCTCCGGGTAAGTCCGGGGAATGCGGACGGCAGCCTCCTCTACCTGGTGTTGAGCCGCGACGGGGATACCGCCCATCCGCATACGGACATTCTTGATGCAAAGCGGAAGACCGTTTTACTGCAATTGATAGAAGACTGGATAGACCATGGCGCACAGCCTTGACATGTTGTACATAACTCTAATAAAATGTCGATGAACGATAACAGACTACAAACCATACCGTCAGAAAAGACGCTGACAGAGATATTCAAATATGATGGCGGGAACAACGCCTCCGAATACCACGTGATGATACACAGTACCTGGCCGGAAGGCACATACGAAGAGCAGCTGAATGCCGTGCTGAATGCTTACGATGCCTTGCTGGAGCGCGAGCTGCAGGGCGCCGTCGCCGTGTTCAAGCGCTACTTCCTGAGCGATGCCGCCAACCAGGCCGACCTCTTGCAGGTGATTGCGGTGGAGGGAACGGACTGTGCGCTGTCCATCGTGGAGCAGCCGCCTTTGAACGGCACGAAAGTGGCCCTGTGGGCCTACCTGCAAACCTGTGTAAGGACGCAGGTGCTGTCGGGTGGACTGTTCGAGGTGAGGCACGGGGCTTACCGCCACTTGTGGAGCGGGGGAGCCTTCAACCGCGCCGCCAATGCGGAGTACCAGACACGCCTGCTGCTGAACGACTACGTGATGCAACTCATGGAGCAGGGTTGCCGGCTGGCGGCTGACTGCGTGCGCACGTGGTTCTTCGTGCAGAATGTGGACGTGAACTACGCCGGCGTGGTGAAGGCGCGCAGCGAGGTGTTTGTCACCCAAGGCCTGACGGAGCAGACCCACTACATAGCCAGTACGGGCATCGGCGGACGCCATGCCGACCCCAAGGTGCTGGTGCAGATGGATGCCTATGCCGTGGACGGACTGCAACCCGGGCAGATGCGTTACCTCTATGCGCCTACCCACCTGAATCCCACCTACGAGTACGGCGTCACCTTCGAGCGGGGGACGTATGTGGACTACGGCGACCGCCGGCACGTCTTCATCTCGGGCACGGCCAGCATCAACAACAAGGGCGAGGTGATGTATCCGGGCGACATACGCAAACAGACCATGCGCATGTGGGAGAACGTGGAAGCCTTGCTGGCCGAAGCGGCATGCACCTTTGACGACGTGGGGCAGATGATAGTGTACCTGCGCGACCCGGCCGACTATCCGGTGGTGAGGGCCATGTACGACGAACGCTTCCCCCACACGCCCAAGGTGATAGTGCTTGCCCCCGTGTGCCGCCCGGGCTGGCTGATAGAGATGGAGTGCATGGGTGTGAAAGCCATAACTGCCGATGCGTATGCCCCGTTTTGACTATAGCAAGGCGGCTGTGGCCGTGCTGTATGCCGCCCTTGTAGTGGTGTTGGCCGTGGCCACCTTCGTGGAGCGGGCGCAAGGCACCGGGTTTGCGGAGCGGAGTATTTACCACTCCTGGTGGTTCTGCGGGTTGTGGGGAGTATGGGCTGTGGCCACGGTGGTGGCCTGCATACGCTGCCGGTGGTGGCGGAAGCAGTGGCCCGTGCTGTTGCTTCATGGCTCGTTCCTCGTCATTTTGGCCGGGGCGCTGACTACTTTTGTTACGGGCAAGAAGGGGTATGTGCACCTGGCCGTGGGTGGCGAGGCGGACAGCTTTGTGGAGCAGGGCAGCGGGGCACGGCAGTCTTTGCCGTTCGTCATCGGGCTGGACAGCTTCCGGGTGGAGCATTACCCGGGCACGGAGGCGCCGGCCGACTACGTGAGCCACGTCCGCTTCCGTCCGCACGGGGGTGGGGACTCGGTTGCGGTCGCCGCTGTCATCTCCATGAACCGCATTGCCGTGCATGGGGGATATCGCTTCTACCAGGCGTCCTATGACGAAGGGGGCAGCGGCAGCTGGCTCTCCGTCAACCACGACCCGTGGGGCATCGGCCTGACCTATGCGGGCTATGCCTTGCTGGGGCTGTCCATGCTGTGGGTGCTGCTGGCGCGCGGCGGAGGCTTCCGGCGGCTGTGGAGGCATCCGCTGCTGCGGCGGGGCGGACTGCTGGCTGCCTGCCTTTGCCTGGGGACGGCCGGGGCCGGGGCGCAACAGCGTTCGTTGCCTGCACTGCCTCGCCACAGTGCGGACAGCCTGGCCCGGGTGCAGGTGGTGTACAACGACCGGGTGGTGCCCTTCAACACCCTGGCGCGCGACTTTGTGACGAAGCTCTACGGCCGCCCCGACTACGGCAACCTGACGCCCGAACAGGTGGTGAGCGGCTGGCTGCTGCGCCCCGATGTGTGGAAGGACGAGCCCATGCTGCGCATCAAGAGCGCGGAACTGCGCCGACGGCTGGGCATCGACGGCCCCTGCGCCCGGCTGTCCGACTTGCTGGACGGGCAGAGGTACCGACTGGACGAGTGGGTAAAGCCCGGCTCGCAGCCCCCGGCCTTGGTGAAGGCTGCCCGGGAGGCGGACGAGAAGGTGGGCCTCATCCTGATGCTGACGGGCGGCACCCTCATCCGCCCGCTGCCTGCCGATGACACGGTGCCGCCCCTCTCCCCGGCCAGGGTGGAGGCCGAGCTGCTGTACAACCGCGTCCCCTTTGCCCGCATCCTCTTCATGGCCTGCCTCGCGCTGGGGTGCCTGGCTTTTGCGCGATTGCTGCAGGGCTGCCTGCGCCGCGCGCCGGGCGGAAGGGCGCTGCGCTGTGTGGACGCCGGGCTGGCGGCGGGGCTGTATGCCGTCGCGGCGATGCACCTCGCGGGCTACGGGCTGAGGTGGTACATTGGCCGGCACATCCCCCTGGGCAATGGCTACGAGTCGATGCTCTTCCTTGCCCTCTGCGCCCTGCTGCTGGCCTGCTTGTGGCGCCGCCGCTTCCCGGTCACGCTGCCTTTCGGGCTGCTGCTGGCGGGCTTTGCCCTGCTGGTGGCCTGGCTGGGGCAGGGGAATCCGCAGATTACGCCCCTCGTGCCCGTGCTCTCCTCACCGTGGCTCAGCGCGCACGTGTCGGTCATCATGATGGCCTATGCGCTGTTCTTCTTCCTGCTGCTGGGCGGGGTGCTGGGCCTTTGTCTGCCCGGCCGGGCCATGAGGCTGATGCTGCTGGGCCGCCTGATGCTCTATCCGGCGGTGTTCCTGTTGGGGGTGGGCATTGTGCTGGGCGCGGTGTGGGCCAACGTGTCGTGGGGCCGCTACTGGGCGTGGGACCCCAAGGAGGTGTGGGCGCTGATCACCTTCATGGTCTACGCCGCCGCCTTCCACGCCGGAAGCCTGCGGTGGTTGCGCCGTCCGCGCGCCTTCCATATTTATATGGTGGCGGCCTTCACGACGGTGCTCATGACGTACTTCGGCGTGAACAACCTGCTGGGCGGCATGCACGGCTATGCTTAGACAGCGGTTAGCGGTTAGTAATTAGTGATTAATGCGTACTAACCGCTAATCACTGCCCCGCTAACCGCTACAAAATACCTATTTCTCGGTATTGCGTCGCGCGTCTGCGCGCCGTATCTTTGCACTCGTCAGAATGAATTAGTTAGTCATAATTACGTAACCACTTTTATGCAGATAAAAGGGCTCCCGCCTCCCGATGCGACATCGTGGGGCGGGAGTTGCTTTAGGGCGTGGTTGCAAACAGACTACTGCCTCGCCGTAGACGGATAACTGTCTCTTCGGAAACGGATGCGCATCTGTTCAAAAATGGACGCGCGTCCGTTTCTAACCGGATGCGCGTCCATTTTAAACCGGATGCTCATCCGTTTTTGACCGGATGCCGATTTGTTTCCGGCCGGATTATGCCGGACAAAAAAACGCCCCGAGGGGCGCTTTCTTCTCTGTCGGGTGAGGGTAGGAGGTGGTGTATGGGCGATGTTCCGCGCCCTTACAGCTGGTCTTTGATGTCGCCCAGCTCGACGAGCTTGTTGACAATGGCGTAGATGGTGAGCCCGGCCGACGAGTGTATCTGCAGCTTGCGGGCGATGTTTCGCCGGTGGGTGATGATGGTGTGGATGGAGAGGCACAGGCGGTCGGCTATGGCCTTGTTGGTCATGCCTTTGACGACGCAGGTCACTATCTCCTTCTCACGCTGGCTCAGCGTCTCGGGGCCGGCGTCTTGGGCGTCGTCGCCGGGGGCGCGCAGCAGGCTGCTGAGGCGGGCGGCAATGGCGTCGGGGTCGTCGCAGATGGAGATTTGCGCGTCGTATCCGCGCAGCGCGGCGGGGTCGATGACGGTGGATACCAGGGCTATGTAGCGCGCCTCGGTGTTTCGCCCCTCGGCCTTGAGGGCGGGCAGGTCGAGCCAGCCGCCCAGCGTGGGGCTGACGATGACGGCCTGGGGGCGGTGCAGCTGCAGGTAGTGGCGCAGCGACTCGGGGGTGGCAATCTCCACGGGCTGAATGTTCAGTCCGGGCAGTCGCCTCAGCACGGCGGCCACGCCGCTGCGCAGTATGGCGGAGGCGTCGGCCACCACAATCTTCAGTGGCGTGTTGTTACTGTCCATTCCTCAGCCTCCTTTCCACGGCGGCCACGGCGGGCACGAAGAGGTAGTCCTCCACCTGGCAGTGCGAGGCGAGGTCTTGCTCGCAGTTGAAGATGTCGAACAGCACGGCGTTGAGCAGGTTGTTGCACTGCCCGGCGGGGTAGTACTTTATGATGATGTTTTTCAGCTCCTTCAGCTTGGCGTCTATCTGGTTGTGCTTGCTGGCAAAGGTGGCGATGTCGTAGTGTTCGTCCAGCCGCCCCTGCATCAGCCCCTCCACGTAGGTGAAGACGGCCTCGTTCTCATACTCCATGTGCCGGCGCACCTCCTTGGCGTATTCGTCGTAGAAGCGCATGATGAGGTACGACAAGTCGGCCTCGCCCGCATAGTCCAGCGCCTCGATGAGCTTGCGGCGTATGGCCGGCAGGTTGAAGTCGAGGAAGTAGGTGTGGGCGCGCTTCAGGTAGTCCATCAGCGCGGGCAGTGAGAAGTCCGTGTCGTCCTCGCTGTAGGTGTACTGGTCTTCGGCGATGAAGTTGGCCACGGCCAGGAAGGTGCGGTAGTCCACGCCCTGGGCCTGGCACGCCTCGCGCACCGTCTTGTCTCCGAATCCCAGCGACAGGCCGAAGCGGCTCATCACCATCAGCAGCGGGTAGTCGGTGCAGATAAGGTCGCTCATGCGGTCGTCTGCGCCATATTTATGGGGTCTTTCCATAACAAACAGTAGGTATATTTGTTCTTTCCGGCTGCAAAGATGCGGCTTTTCCCCGGATGTATCAATCCCCATTAGTAGGTATTTTCACGCTCGTCCCGGGGTAAACTATGCGCTTTAGTTTCTTTTAACGGGAAAAATTAGTTTGCGAACTATAAAACCTCGTTATTTGCACAACATAACAAAAACAAGCCTATTATGAAAGGATTGACTGCGAAGGAAGAAGAAATCATGGGCCTCTTCTGGGAGAAAGGCCCGCTGTTCGTGAAGGAGATGCTGGCCTTCTACGCCGAGCCCAGGCCGCACTTCAACACCCTGTCCACCATTGTGCGCGGACTGGAGGAGAAGGGCTACGTGGCCCACAAGGCATTTGGCAACACCTACCAGTACTACCCCGTGGTGACGCGCGAGGAGTTCAGCAAGGGCACCTTGAAGCGTGTCATCAGCAAGTATTTCAACAACTCGTACCTGGGCGCCGTGTCCTCGCTGGTGCAGGAGGAGGACATCTCGCTGGACGAGCTGAAGGCATTGATAAAACAAGTGGAGGAAAGAAAATGAAACAATTGAAATGTATAGTGGCAGCCTTGGCATTGGCTGCATGTTCCCATCCCGCTGCGGTGGTGACCGACGACCTGGCGGTTGTCGACGTAGAGGGAGCCGTGGCCGCGATGGACGGCCTGAAAATCTCCGACCTGGGCGACTCGGTGCGCTACGTGCCGCTGGAGACGAACGACTCGTGCCTCATCGGGCGCAATCCCTCGGTGCAGGTGCTGGGCGGCTACATCCTGGTTTCATCGGGCGGCAACGTGTACAGCTTCGATGCGCAGGACGGGCGGTTTGTGGCCCGGATAGGCCATGTGGGCGAAGACCCGCAGGCGTATTCTTCGGCTTCCGCCTACTACAACGCGGGGGACGGCCGGCTGTATTTCGTTCGCTACCCCGACCGCTTGCAGATGTACGACCTCCGTGGCCGGTACCGGGGCAGCCTCAAGGTGCCCGTTCCGTCCGAGATGCCCACGGCTTATGCCTTTTCCGATTCCCTCATCGTGGGCTACTATGCCAACGTGGCCCAGATGAACGCCCATGCCCGAGCACTGCTGCTGTTTGACAGGGTGGGGCAGAGGTGCGATACCGTCTCCAGCTTGTTGCCCTTGCTTCCGCCCATGGGGTTGCAAGACATCAGCAGCATCAGCGTAAAGAAGTTCGGCAACGGCGGCATGATACTGACCCGCTTCCAGGACGGCAGCGTGTCGGCCAACCTGATGGGCACCAACCTGTGGAACCACGCGGGGCATGTACGCTTTAAGGAAAGCTTTTGCGACACCATCTACAATGTGGCCGGAAACCGCCTGCAGCCTGCCGTGGCTTTCCGCACGGGCCGGTGGCACTTCCCCGCCGAAGAGCGCGCCAACGGCGAGGGCAGCCACGACAAGATTCTCCCCATGTGCATCTTGGAGGGGACGGAAACCCTCTTCTTCCAATGCGTGCGTGGCCTTTATGACGACCGCCCGGAGACGCTGAACGGCATCTACAACCGCCGCACGCAGACCACCCGCATGGCACCCGAGGCCGAGGGGCTGACGGACGACATCAACCACTTCCTGCCTTTCCGCCCCACTGCCAGCACCGCGCAGGGCGGATATGCCTCCTTAGTGCTGCCCGACGACATTCTGCCCTGGCTGGACGAGCATCCCGAAGCCCGCAGCAACCCTGCGCTGGCTCCCCTGTCGGGCATAGGCGAGGAAGACAATCCGGTGGTAGTCATCGTGTGCCGGAAGTAAAACGTTGTATCACCCAAAAACTAATGCACCATGGGCCTCTTTTTAGTCTACATCCTCAAGTCCGCCCTCTGCCTGGCGGCGTTCTACCTGTTCTACCGCTTGCTGCTCAGCCGCGAGACGTTCCACCGCTTCAACCGCCTGGCGTTGCTGGGCGTGCTGCTGCTGTCGTGCGTGCTGCCGCTGGCAGAAGTCAGCATGAAGCACCCTTCCGGGGTGGGGCAGACCATGCTCTCGCTGGAGCAATGGCTGCTGCTGATGACCGCCGAGCCTGCGGCCGAAGTCGTGCCTGCCCCCCGTGCAGGGGTGCCTTGGGCGCAGGTGCTGTTATTGATGTACGTGGCGGGGGTGGTGTTCTTCGTGCTGCGGGGAGGCTATTCCCTGTGCCGGCTGCTTGCCCTGCTGCGTTCCGCCCGGAGGGAGGATGTGGGCGGCTATGTCCCCGGCTGCCGGGGCGTCTGCCTGCTGGTGCACGACGGGGAGATTGCCCCTTTCAGCTGGATGAGCTACATCGTCATCTCGCGCAAGGACTTGCAGGAAGACGGCCGCGCCATCCTGCTGCACGAGCTGGCACACATTCGCCGCGGCCACTCGTGGGACTTGCTGCTGGCCGACGTGTGCATCACGTTGCAGTGGTTCAACCCCGCCGCCTGGCTCTTGAAGCAGGAGCTGCAGGCCGTGCACGAGTATGAGGCCGACGAGGCTGTGCTGGCCTCCGGTGTCAATGCGAAGGAATACCAATTATTATTAATAAAAAAAGCTGTCGGCACAAGGCGCTACTCTCTTGCCAACAGCTTTAATCACAGTAAACTTAAAAAACGTATCACTATGATGACAAAAAGAAAATCCAGTCCGTGGGCACGCGCCAAGTACTTCTACGTACTTCCGCTGGCAGCCGTTGCAGTGGTTGCCTTCGCCCGTCCCGAAGTTTCGGGTGTAGCAAGTGAGATTGCTGCCGCCAAAGTTAGCGATTTATCGGCAATTGTGAAAGAACCGGCATCCGGAAGCGATGCATTCTTGCCCGGAGACAGTTCCGTGGTGACCAAAAAAGATGGGAAAATCTTCATAAACGGGGAACCTGTGTTGGAATTGCCGGAACGTTTTCCCCAGTTTCCCGGAGAACTCAAAGGGCTGATGGAGTATTGGAAAAACAATCTGAACTATCCCGATGCCCTTCGCCAAAAGGGGGTAAAAGGAATAGTCGTCACTAAGTTTGTCGTAGGCAAGGACGGCAAGATTTACGATGTGCGCGTTCTGCGCGGGGTCGACAAAGAACTGGATGCAGAGGCTGTCCGCGCTATCAAGGCCATGCCACTGTGGATTCCCGCAGAAGACAAGGGAGAGAAAGTGAATGCACTTTACACCATGCCCGTTAGCTTTGGCATAGAGCCAGACCCCAAGACGGGTGGGTACAAGCTCAACAATTGATGGTGAACAACCAACAGAGTTATTAGCGAGATAATTGGTATTGAAAGAGGGGGCTGAAACGTTTCTACAGCGTTTCAGCCCCCGTTGTTTTACTCCTTCGTAACGTGTTGTAAATGAATGCCCCGGTAGCGATACTACGCCACCGGGGCAGTGATACTACGCCAGCACGGTAGCGATACTGCGCTACCGCGGTGGTGATACTACGTCAGAATTCCACCTTTGGAGCCACCTCGGCACCCTCCTGCGCCTCGAAGTAGGCGCGCTTGTCGAAGCCGAACATGCCGGCCAAGATGTTCTTGGGGAAGCGGCGGATGGCAGTGTTGTAATTCTTTGCAGCGTCGTTGAAGTTCTTGCGTGCCACGTTGATGCGGTTCTCCGTGCTCTCCAGCTGGGCTTGCAGCTCCAGGAAGTTTTGGTTGGCCTTCAGGTCGGGGTAGGCTTCGCGGATGGCGAGCAGCTTGTTCAAGGCCGTGGTCAGTTCGCCTTGCGCCTGCTGGAATTGGGCCAGCTTCTCCGGTGTCAGTTCGGAGGCATCCAGCTTGATTTGCGTGGCCTTGCTGCGGGCTTCGACTACGCCTTTCAGCGTCTCCTGCTCGTGGGCGGCATAGCCCTTCACGGTGTTCACCAGGTTGGGGATGAGGTCGGCGCGGCGCTGGTACTGCGTCTCCACGTTGGCCCATTGGTTGCTCACGTTCTCGTCCATGCTGACGAGGCCGTTGTAACCTGTCACTGCCCAGATGGCGATGACGGCAATGATGGCGATGATGATAATGGTGGTTGTTTTCTTCATACGTTTTTCCGTTTTTTGATTATCATTTATTGGTCTGTAGATTCTTCATTCTTAGTTCTTCATTCATCATTAAAACCTTGAGCCTGCTCCTCCGCCGCCCCCGCTGCCGCCTCCGAAGCTGCCGCCGCTGAAGCCTCCTCCGCCGCCACCGAAGAAACCGCCCCCGCCGAAGATGACAGGACCTCCGCCGCGCCCGCCCCGGTAATTGTCGCTGCCGTGACGCTCGCGCCGGGTCATCACGTGCCCGCAGTGGCGGCACAGGTAGGTCACTTCCTCGGTCTTCACGCCGTTGTGGATGGATACCGTCTGGCTGCTGACGCGCTGCAGTTTGTGCTTGCCGCACTTGGGGCATTTGCTTGTCGCACGTGCGGCCAGTGAGACAATGAGGATGCTGAAGATGATGAAGCCGAATACTATGAATACGGGCCAAAGGCCGTCGTCCTCACCAGTGCCGCTGTCGTTCTCCATCGAGCCGTCCAGCCGGGCGCAGGTGGCGCGTATGCCGGCTACCATGCCTTCGCTCCATTGCCCGTTCTTCAGGTAGGGAATCATGGCCTGTACCTGTATGCGCTTGCAGATGGCGTCGGGCAGCACGCCCTCCAGGCCGTAGCCGGTGTAGAACTGTATGCACCGCTGGTCGGTGACGAGCAGGATGACCAACCCGTTGTCCTGCCTCCGCTTGCCCACGCCCCACGAGTTGAGCAGCTCGTGGCAGAAGTCGAAGCACTCCGCCTGCCCGATGCTGGGCACTACGGCCACCACGGTTTCGATGCCCGTCTGCTGCTCCAGGCGGTAGAGCATGCGGTCTATGCTGTCCGTGGCGGCGGGATTGAGGATGCCTTCGGGGTCGCACAGGTAGCGGTACTTGTTTTGCAGGTGCACCTTGGGCAGGTTGTCGGGGGTATAGACCTTGGCCTGTGCCCACAGAGGCAAGCAGAGGCAAAGGAGCAATAAGGCGGTCAGCTTCTTCATGCTAAAAGGGGATGAGGATTGCAATGGGTGGTTGGTTAGTCTATGTACTTTTCGGTAAAGGCTTTTACCCGCGCCGTGTACTCTGCGGGGTGGTCTTTGTAGGAGCGGGCATGAGCCGAGCCGGGGGCAAGCCACAGTTCCTTGGGCTCGGGCTTAGCCTCGTAGAGCGGGTGCACCATCCAGGTGGGCACAAAGTCATCGGCATCGCCGTGGATAAAGAGCATGGGCAGGGTGCACTTCTTCACCTGCTCCAAGGCCGATGCCTCGTGGAAGTTCCAGCCGTATTCCCACTGGCAGAGCCGGCTGGCCACATGCAGCAAGGGGAAGGCGGGCAGGTGGAACTGGGCTTTCAGTTCGCCCTTAAACTCGTCCCACACCGAGGTGTAGCCGCAGTCTTCCACAAAGCACTTCACGTAGGGAGCCTGGTGCAGGCCGTGCTGCACCTCGCCTGCCACCATCATGGTGGTGGCTGCCCCCATCGAGATGCCGTGCACCACCATCTGCGTGGTGCTGCCCAGTTCGCGTCCAAAGAGTTCGTCGGCGGTCTCCATCCATTGCAGCACGTCCAGGCGGTCCAGCCAGCCCATCTGTATGGCACTGCCTTGGCTGAAGCCGTGGGCATGGAGGTCGGGCAGCAAGATGTTGTAGCCTAAGCGGCTGTACAGGTGACCGATGTGCAGCATCCGCACGGAGTTGTCCGTATAGCCGTGCACAATGACGGCCGTGCGCCGGGTGGGCTGTGCCGCGCGGACGTAGATGGCATGCAGCTGCTCGCCGCGTTCGTTCTCGATGTACCAGTCGCGCAGGGCTCCCGCCCGGTACAGGCTGTCTACCCACGGCTCCAGCTCGGGATACTCCTCGACCATGTACTGGTAGGAGGCGGTGAGGTCGCGGCTGCGGGTGTCCAGCGCATTGGGTTGCAGGGCAAAGCCCAGCGTGAAGTAGCCGGCGCACAGCAGCAGGGCAATGATGGCCACCACGCCGATAAAGGTGTACTTGAGGGCTCTTTTGGTCTTCATAGGCAAATGGGGGCTTATCGGTGCCAGATTTCCCACGCGGCAAAGGCTTGCAGCAGCAGCATCTCCAGGCCGTTCTTCACGGTGGCCCCCTGTGCGCGGCCTTTCTTCATGAACAGTGTCTCGTCGGGGTTGTACAGCAGGTCGTAGAGCAGGTGGTCGGGGGTGAGCAGCTGGTAGGGGATGTCGGGGCAGTCGTCCACCTTGGGATACATGCCCACGGGGGTGCAGTTCACGATGACCTTATGCTGCTGCATCACCTCGGGTGTAAGCTCCTGGTAGGTCAGCACCTCGTCGTTCTTCTTGGTGCGCGACACGAAGGTGCACTGCACGCCCAGGTTTTCCAGCCCCCGGCGGATGGCTTTCGAGGCGCCGCCCGTGCCGAGGATGAGGGCATGCGTATGGACTTCGGGCCTGAGCAGCGGCTCTATGGAGCGGGTGAAGCCTATGATGTCCGAGTTATAGCCCACCAGCTTCACCTTGCCTTTGGGCAGGCGGATGATTTTGATGACGTTCACCGCGCCTATCTTGGCCGTGTCCTTGTCCAGCTCGTCCAGGTAGGGGATGACTTGCTCCTTGTAGGGGATGGTGACGTTCAGTCCGCAGAGGTTGGGATTCTCCTCCACGACCTCCATGAATTCCTCGATGCGGGGAATCTCGAAGTTGACATACTCGGCGTCGATGTTCTCGGCCTTGAACTTTTCGTTGAAGTAGACGATGGAAAACGAATGCTTCAGCGGGTAGCCTATTAATCCGTATTTGTCCATAATAAGTGATAATTAGAATGTTTACTTTGTGGCCATATATAGCGTGCACAGTCCGAACGTCAGCCTGCGGAACTGGACCTGCGAGAAGCCGGCGCGGCGCAGGCTCTGGCTCATCACCTCGCCTTGCGGAAAGGCGCGGATGCTCTCGGGCAGGTAGGTGTAGGCGCTGTTGTCGTGCGAGATGCTGCGGCCTATCACCGGCATGGCCACCCGCGAGTAGAGGGAGAAGAGCTGGCGCATGGGGAAACGGTCGGGCGTGGAGAGTTCCAGGATGACGAGGTGCCCGCCGGGGCGCAGCACGCGGCACATCTCCCTCAGCCCCACGTCCAGGTGCTCGAAGTTGCGGATGCCGAAGGCCACGGTGACGGCGTCGAACGACGCGTCGGGAAAGGAGAGCGCCTCGCAGTCCTCGCGCCGGAAGCGGATGCAGTCTGCCAATCCGGCGTCCTTCGCCTTCTGCCGCCCCACCTGCATCATCCCCTCGGAGAGGTCGATGCCCGTCAGCGTGCGGGGCTTGAGCAGTCGGCAGGCCAGCAGGGCAAAGTCGCCCGTGCCCGTGGCCACGTCCAGCACCTCCTGCGGGCGGAAGGGAGCCAGCCAGCGGATGGCCCGGCGGCGCCAGCGGCGGTCGATGCCGAGCGAAAGGGTGTGGTTCAGGCGGTCGTATGTGGGGGCAATGTGGTCGAACATGCGCTCCACCTGCTCCGCCTTCCGTCCCTCGCTGCCGTAGGGCATTACTTTCTCTTGGGGGTATTCCATGTCGTTTCTCTTTATTTTACAAAAAGATGCCTGCCGGGATGAGGTGACATCAAAGCCACTTTGATGTAGGATCAAAGCCACTTTGATGTAGGATGAAAGCTGCTTTGATGTAGGATAAAAGCCGCTTTGATGTCGGAAGCCCCGAAATCGGCCCTACAGACATCTGTAGAGGGGGTGCCGGGGCTTGCCGGACAGAAATCAGGCGTTAAGATAATTCGTTACATTCCGCTCGATGCGTGCGGCGATGTCTTCCGCCTCCTCGGGCACAAACTTCTCGCCCGTGATGTGCTCGTACAGCTCCACGTAGCGGTCGCTGATGGAGGCGACAATCTCGTCCGTCATCTCGGGCACCTGCTGGCCTTCCTTGCCTTGGAAGCCGTTGTCCATCAGCCATTCGCGCACGAATTCCTTGCTGAGCTGGCGTTGCGGTTCGCCCTTGGCAAAGCGCTCCTCGTAGCCCTCGCTGTAGAAGTAGCGGCTGGAGTCGGGCGTGTGTATCTCGTCCATCAGGTAAATCTTGCCGTCGTGCTTGCCGAACTCGTACTTCGTGTCCACCAGGATGAGGCCCCGCTGGGCGGCAATCTGCGTGCCGCGCTCAAAGAGGCGCAGGGTGTAGTCTTCGAGGATAGCGTATTCCTCGGGCGTGCACAGGCCGCGCTTCAGAATCTCTTCCTTGGAGATGTCGGCATCGTGCTCGCCTATTTCGGCCTTGGTCGTCGGGGTGATGATGGGCACGGGGAACTTCTGGTTCTCCTTCATGCCCTCCGGCAGGCGGACGCCGCACAGTTCGCGCACGCCGCTCTTGTAGGCTCTCCAGGCCGATCCGCAGAGGTAGCCGCGCACAATCATCTCCAGGGGGAAGCCCTGGCAGAACACGCCTACCGTCACCATCGGGTCGGGCGTGGCCAGCTTCCAGTTGGGGCAGATGTCCGTCGTGGCGTCGAGGAACTTCGCGGCTATCTGGTTCAGTATCTGTCCCTTGAAGGGGATGCCTTTGGGCAGGATGACGTCGAAGGCCGAAATGCGGTCCGTTGCCACCATGACGAGCTTCTCGCCGTTGATGTTGTACACGTCGCGTACTTTCCCGTGGTACACCGATTGCTGTCCGGGGAAGTTGTAGTTGGTTTCAGTTAATGCTTTCATATATTTGTTATTTAGCTATGGTTTCTTCTTTCTTGCGCTCCCGCTCGGCCTTCTGCTCCTTCTCGTACTTGTCGTAGGCTTCCACAATGCGGGTCACCAATTTATGTCTTACTATATCTTTCTGATTCAACTCTATAAAGGAAATCCCCTTCACTCCTTTCAATATGCGGAGAGCCTGCACCAGGCCCGAGGTCTGCGACGAAGGCAGGTCTATCTGCGTCATGTCTCCGGTGACAATCATCTTGGTGTTCATGCCCATGCGGGTGAGGAACATCTTGATTTGGGCCGACGTGGTGTTCTGC
>CASELH010000055.1 GCA_949288715.1 uncultured Bacteroides sp.
GGCATAGAAAGGCTGCGCCGGCATCCCTACATCAACTTCTACCAGGCAAAGGCCTTTGTGGAGTACCGCCGGAAGCATGGGGAACTGAGAAACCTGAGGGTCTTTGCCCTGCACGAAGACTTTACCGCCGACGACCTGGAGCGGATAAGTCACTACGTCTGCTTTGAATAATCCACTTCCCCATCCAGTAGATGAATGGTGCGGTCGGTTATGCGGGCCAGGCCTTCGTCGTGGGTCACAATGACGAACGTCTGCCCGAAGCGCTCGCGCAAGTCGAAGAACAGCCGGTGCAGCTCTTCCTTGTTGTGCGTGTCGAGGCTGCCTGAGGGTTCATCGGCCAGCACCACGGCCGGGCGATTGATAAGGGCGCGCGCCACGGCCACCCGCTGCTTCTCGCCTCCCGACAGTTCGTTGGGCTTGTGCGAGGCACGGTCGGCCAGCCCCATGAACTGCAACATGTCCAGCGCCGAGGCCTTTGCCTCCGCACGGCTGAGCCTGGCAATGAGGGCGGGAATCATGACGTTCTCCAACGCCGTAAACTCGGGCAACAGCTGGTGGAACTGGAACACAAAGCCGATGCGGCGGTTGCGGAAGTCAGACAGCTGGCGTTCCTTCAACCCGCCTACGGGCGTGCCGTCTATCACCACCAGTCCGCTGTCGGGCTTGTCCAACGTACCTACAATCTGCAGCAGGGTGGTCTTACCTGCACCGCTGGGGCCCACGATGCTCACAATCTCGCCTTTGGCCACATCCATGCTGATGCCGCGCAGCACTTGCAGGCTGCCAAAGCTTTTCCGGATATTCTCTAAATGTATCATAATCTCTTTATTACATATTCTGCCAGATAGCAGCCAAACACGGCCGGCAGATAGCTGATGGTTCCGCAGGTAGACTTCTTGTTGCGCTCGTCGTCCACTTGGCACACGGCGGAGAGATTGGCTTGCTCGGTGCTGAACACCACGGGCACCCGGTGGCGGATGCCCATCTTCTGCAGCCGCTTGCGCACCGCCTTGCTCAGGCCGCAATGGTAGGTGTCCCACAGGTCGGCAAAGCGCACCTGCGTAATGTCGCTCTTGGCACCGGCGCCCATGCTGCACACTATCTTGATGCGGCGCTTCAGGGCTTCGGCTATCAGGCAGCACTTGGGGGCAAGGGTATCGATGGCATCCACAATGAAGTCGTAGGGGGCGGCATCAAGCAAGGCCGGTATCTGCTCTTCATCCAGGAAGACAGGCAGCACCGTGAGCCGGACGGCAGGATTGATGTCGCGAAAACGCTCGGCCAGCACATCGGCCTTCCGCCGGCCCAGGGTGGAGTGCAGGGCAGGCAGCTGGCGGTTCAGGTTGGTGGGCTGCACCGTGTCGGCATCTACCAGCGTCAGGCGGCCTACCCCTGCGCGGCACAGCATCTCGGCGGCATAGGCACCCACGCCGCCCAGGCCCACCACCAATACATGCGACCGGTGCAGGCGTTGCATCTTCTCGTCGCCCAGCAACAGGCAGGTGCGCTGTTGCCAGTCGGGGCAAAGCATATTCATCTCGTCCATGGTGTATTCGTTCAATTCTTCTTAAACCATTTGTAGAACCAGCGGCCCACCTTCTCGTAGTGCTCGTTGCTGCCCTGGGGGTTGGAGAAGGACAACGCCTCTTGCGGGTCGCCCAGTTGGTCGGGATAGAGCACTATCAGGCTGTTGTTCGTAAAATACTTGCCCAACTGGCCGGGCAGCTTTTCAAACGAGCTGTCGTAGGAAATGGAGCCTTTGCGGGCGCTGATAACCACCAGCAGATGGTCGTAGTTCACCTGCCCGGTCAGCAGCAGCAGGTCGTCCCACTCGTCCAGGCGGGAGAACTCGGTCATGGTTTCGCTGTACTTCTTGCACACCAAGGCTTGCAGCAGGTTGCCCGTCTTCTCGTTGGCAAAGAAGTGCACCCGGCAGCCCAAGGTATTGCCCATGCGGCAGAAGTGTTCCACCCATTTCTGGAAGCCGGCCTCATACTCTGCCTTGGGCGGCACAGCCACGATAATGCGCCGCAGGGTGTTGATGGGCATCAGGAAACGCGCCACCAGCACCTCGCGGTGCAAGCCCTTCAGCAGGCTCTCGGTGAGCGTGCCGAAGAAAGAGTCCACGATGTTCACCTTGTAGTGCAGGCCTATGATAACGTCGGTAGCCCCATGCTCCTTGGCCGAATGGATGATGCCCGAAGCAATGTTCAGGTCGTAGCGGCTGATGCACTTCAGGTCTACCCCGGCGGCGGCGGCAATCTTGGCGGCGCGCTCCAGGTAGCGTTTTCCTTGCAGTTCCAGGCGGTCGGAGTCCATACTGTCGTTCAGCACGTTCAGGGCCACGAGGTTGTCTTTCTGCTTGGGGTCGCGTATCACCAGCGAGAGGTTCATCAGGTAGTCTATCGTGGCGGGGTTGGCAATGGGAATGAGTATCTTTTCGGGCTCGCGCGAGCGGTCTTCTTCCTCGGGGTGTGCCTCGCCCATGGCTATTTTCCGTGCGGCACGCTCGGTGGTAAACGAACTGACAATGCAGGTGACCAGGATGAGCAGCACCGTGCCGTTGAGCACATCTTCGTTGAGCAGCCGTTCGCCCGAGGGCAGGATGATGTTGTAGCCCACCAGCACGGCGGCCAGCGTGGCAGCAGCCTGGGCATTGCTCAGGCCGAACATCAGTTCGCGCTCCAGCACGCTCATGCCATATATCTTTTGGGTCACCCACGAGGCAATCCACTTACCCACCAGGGCCACCACAATCATCACGGCGGCCACCTTCAAGGCATCGCCCTCGCCAAAGATGACATGCAAGTCTATCAGCATGCCCACACTTATCAGGAAGTAGGGGATGAAGAGCGCGTTGCCCACAAACTCCAGGTGATTCATCAAGGGGGAGACGTGCGGAATGAGGCGGTTGAGCAGCAAGCCCACCAGGAAGGCACCCAGAATGCCCTCCATGCCTATCAGCTCCATCAGCCCGGCGCCCAGGAACACCAGGGCCAGCACGAAGATGAACTGCATCACCCCGTCGTCATACCGGCGGAAAAACCAACGCCCGATGCGCGGGAACAGCCACATCATCAGTCCGCCCAGCACCACGAACTTCAGGATGAGCCACACCCAGAACAGGCTGCCCGACTCCCCCTTGAACAGCCCGCTGATGACGGCCAGCACCAGCAGCGTCAGCGTGTCGGTCACCGCCGTGCCGCCCACCGCAATGCTTACGCTGCGCTGGCGCGAAATGCCGTAGCGGATGACGATAGGGTAAGCCACCAGCGTGTGCGAGGCATACATACTGGCCAGCAGGATGGAGGTGAGCAGGCTGTACTTCAGCAGCATCATGTTGGTCACCATGCCTATGCCTATGGGGATGATGAAGGCCAGCAGACCCAGGGCGATGGCCTTGCCACGGTTCTTCTTGAAGTCGGCCATATTCATCTCCAGCCCGGCCAGGAACATGATGTAGAACAGCCCCACCTGGCTGAACAGCTCGAAGCTGCTGTCGCGCACCAGGATGTTGAAGCCATGCTCGCCCACGGCAAGCCCGGCCAGAATCATGCCGATGATGTGCGGGATGCGCAGCTTGGTGAGCAGCAGCGGGGCAAAGAGTATGATGAGTAGCACCAGGAGGAATATCCACGTAGGGTCGGTGATGGGCAGTTCCAGGCTGAAGTCAAACCAGTCCATAAGCTGTATAGTATTAATTCGTTTGGAGTGCAAAATAACGAAAAAGTTTTCACTAAACGGAGGCCGTATGGCATTTTGTAGTATTTTTGCGGGCAAATACATTCTTTCTGCAACGCTACATGAATAATCATGTAACCATTTTTCCCTCCCCACACATTTCCTCCTCTATGCAAATGAATGTTTACATGAAAAATTCTGATTATTCTCTTTTCTATACAAAAACAAGCTTATAAAGTCTTCGTAATCCATTCAAACACAGACCATTGCCGCACTAACTCCACTCCTTCTATATACCACCTCCGGTTCTCCTCCTTACCAAGTCCTTATCAAGTCCTATTCCGGGTGCGCGCTATAGAGCGGAGGTGGACTGTAGAAAATCCGTACAGGGTATGGACGAAAAGGGAGGAATATGGGGCGCAGATGGCGGGGGGAATGTTGGGATATTTCCGGCGCGAGCTTGGCGGCGGGGGAGAGAGTGATGAAAGAACCGTATGAATTTATTAGCAAAAGATTTGCCTGAATGTGACTAATTAGTTACCTTTGCAATATAATTAAGATAGACATGAAACGGAATTTGATACTGTCGCCTGCATTCAAGGAGTTTGAGCAAAGCGCCAATCCCCGCACCCGCGAGAAACTGCGCTATGCCATATCCATACTGGAAACAGTCTATCCGATACCCACCAAGTTCGTCAAGAAACTGGTGGGGACAGACTTCTTCGAGTTGCGGGTGTCCGTGGACAACGAAATACGGGTCATCCTGTTCGCCGTGAACAACGACAACATCAATCTGGCGACAAACGTCATCCTGCTGAACGGCTTTGTGAAGAAAAGCACCAAGGATTACGACAAGGAAATAACAAAGGCAATTAACATTTTAAGGAGTGTGTTATGACAACAACAAGCAACAGACTGACAGCGGAAGAAATGAAGAAGCTCCGTCAGACAGACTTCGGCAAGAAGCCCGGCTTTGAGACGGCGGAAACCATGCTGGCACGCGAAGTGGGCGAAATGGGAAGTCCGGAACGCGCCGAGTTCAACGCCAAGGCATTGGCATGGTACTATGGCGAAGTGCTGCGCGACCGCCGCAAGGCACTCGGCATCACCCAAAAGGAGCTGGCCGAGCGCGTGGGGCGCGACCGTTCCTACATCAGCCGCCTGGAGAAAGGCGAAACCGACCTGCAACTGTCCTCCTTCATCCGCATCGCCGCAGCCTTGGGCATCATGCTTAGGCTCGACGTGAACCTTATCTGAGTACGCTTCCTGCAGCGCACTGCGTACCAGGGCTTTTTACTTTCCTCCCCTGAACATGACCGAGGCCGTGTTGCAGGGGACGATTCATTTCTGCACCTGATGTCAAGACATGACAGGATAGAGATGGAATTCGACAAATTCCCTTTTATCACAGAAACCAAGTGAAAAAGTTCCCCCCAAACGCAGGCCGTACAGCATTTTGTAGTATTTTTGCAGCCAAAATCTGTCACTTATCCGCAGAGAGAACATTAACACTAAAAAACCATAGAAGAAAATGAAAGTAGCAATTGTTGGAGCAAGCGGAGCCGTGGGACAAGAGTTCCTGCGCGTGCTCGATGAAAGGAATTTCCCGTTGGACGAACTGGTATTGTTTGGTTCCAAACGCAGTGCAGGACGAAAATACACTTTCCGCGGCAAAGAAATCGAAGTGAAGCTCCTCCAACACAACGACGACTTCCGGGGCGTGGACATTGCCTTCACCTCGGCAGGCGCAGGCACCTCCAAGGAGTTTGCACAGGACATCACCAAGCACGGCGCCGTGATGATAGACAACTCCAGCGCCTTCCGCATGGACAACGACGTGCCCCTGGTGGTGCCCGAAGTGAACCCCACCGACGCCCTCGACCGCCCGCGCGGCATCATTGCCAACCCCAACTGCACCACCATACAGATGGTAGTGGCGCTGAAAGCCATTGAGCAACTGAGCCACATCAAAACCGTGCACGTCTCTACCTACCAGGCAGCCAGCGGAGCCGGCGCCGCCGCCATGGACGAGCTGTACACGCAATACCGCCAGGTGCTGGCCGGAGAGCCCGTCACCGTGGAGAAGTTTGCCTACCAGCTGGCCTTCAACCTCATCCCGCAGATAGACGTGTTCACCGACAACGGCTACACCAAGGAGGAGATGAAGATGTATAACGAGACGCGCAAAATCATGCACTCGGATGTGAAGGTGAGCGCCACCTGTGTCCGCGTGCCGGCCCTGCGCTCGCACTCGGAGAGCATCTGGGTGGAGACCGAGCGCCCCATCTCCGTAGAGGAGGCGCGCGAAGCCTTCAGCAAAGGCGAGGGCCTGGTGCTGATGGACAACCCTGCCGAGAAGGAGTACCCCATGCCCCTGTTCCTGGCCGGCAAAGACCCCGTGTACGTGGGCCGCATCCGCAAGGACCTGACCAACGACTGCGGACTGGCCTTCTGGATTGTGGGCGACCAGATAAAGAAGGGCGCCGCGCTGAACGCCGTGCAGATAGCCGAATGGCTCATTAAGGAAAAAGCTCTTTAACAACTCTCACCATAGCTCACGAATGCCGGTGGGCGCGGGCATCGCTCGGATGTTTTGCGCCGGCCGGCATTCATTTTTTCCCCCGCAGCCGCTTGATATTCGGCAAATAGCATTACCTTTGCGGCCAACACTAATCATACAACCTTATGAATACATACAAGAAGAAAGGGGATTTTACCCCCCCCCCGCGTTAAGAAACTTTAACTATTTACTCCTCTCTGCCTGCCTCCTTGCAGGCACAGTGTTCACCTCCTGCCGGGACGACTACGACGACACCGCCTTGTGGGACACGGTGAACAACCACGAACAGCGCCTCGCCGCCCTCGAAGAGTGGCAGAACGAGGTGAACCACAACATCCAATCGCTCTACACGCTTATCAACACTACGGACTACATCACCTCCGTCACCCCGCTGGTGGAAGGCGGCGTGGAGGTGGGCTACACCATCACGTTCCTGCACAGTGACCCCATCACCATTTATCACGGGCAGAAGGGGGACAAGGGCGAACAAGGCGACAAAGGTGACCAGGGCGAGCAAGGCATAGCCGGGCAAGACGGTGCCGACGGCCACACCCCGCAGATAGGCCTCACCCAAGAGGCCGACGGCAACTGGTACTGGACGCTGGACGGCGCGCTGATGCTCGACCCGCAGGGCAACCCCATCCGCGCCAACGGCGAAGACGGCCAGGATGGTCAAGACGGTGCCGATGGTGAAGACGGACAAGACGGAACCGACGGCAAGCCCGGACAGGACGGACAGGACGGCGCCCCCGCCCCCGTGCCCCAAATCAGCCTGGGCAGCAGCATTACGGAGGGCATCATCGCTACGGACAACGGCACAACACTGTCCGAAGCCTGGTACCTCAGCGTGGACAACGGAGAGACGTGGTACCGCATCAGCGGCGACAAGGGCGAGACGGGGGCCACCGGCCCAGTCGGCCCGACAGGCCCGCAGGGTCCCGCCGGAGCTGATGGCGATGATGGGCAGAAGGGTGAAGACGGTGACGACGGACAAGACGGCGACACCATGTTTGCTAAAGACCCCATCAAGCTCTCCGACGATGGCACGCACTACATCTTCACCCTGGCCGATGGCCAGACTTTCAAGCTCCCCGTTTACCGCGCCTTGCAGATAGGCACCGACGGCAGTGGCAGCACCATCGTCATGGAGGGCACCACCACCGACATCCCCATCACACTGCCCGCAGGCAGCAGCGTGGATGACTTCTCCGCCCTCGTGGCACAGATTATCCCCGAAGACAACAACACCGGCATCGCTACCCGCGCCGATGCTTCCGACTGGAAGGTGACGCCTACGCTGGCCGATGACGGCGCCAAGGTCACCGTCATCGCTCCTACGGACGGCAGCAAAGCCCTGCTGCGCGTCACCTTGATAGACAACAACGGCAGCGAGCTCACCGCATCGCGTGTACTCCAAGCCTACCTGCGCGTTGCAGCGGTGGGCGACTTTTATTACAGCGACGGCACCTACTCCGCCACGCTCGATGCGACGAAGGACTGCATCGGCGTAGTGTTCTACGTGGGCGATGTAGCCAAGGATGACACTTACCTGCAAGCCAAGATAGGCGACACCTCCACCGGCATCCACGGCCTGGTAGTGGCGCTGAAGAACGCCGACGGCACCGCAGACAAGCCCACCCTGTGGGGAGGTGACACGGAGAAACTCATCGGCCAGCAAGAAGGATATATGAATGTCTCTTATAAGGACATTCCGCAAACCCTCATAGGCTACGGCTGCACCGAAGCCTTGCGCCACTACAACGAAACGGCAGCAGAGGACAAGAAGTGTCAAGCCGTCAGCGCCGTAGACGCTTACACCACCCAGCACGCTGCACCCACAGGCACCAGCGGCTGGTACCTGCCCGGCCTTAAAGAACTGGCTTTACTCATATCGGGAGATGGGACTTTGATGAATCAAGTGAATATAGGCACAGCCAATGCCGCCGCCCGAGATATACAACTGGAAGCCGCTAAAGGTGACAAACTGATAGGTGCTTGGTACTGGACAAGCTTAGAGAAGGACGGGACATCGGGCTCCTCCAAGCAGATAGCCTCGTGGACATGGGGCTATCACTGTGGTACGGCTCAAGATGGCCGCCCCATCTCCATCCTCAAGTATCTGAAACAAGAAGGCGTCTCTGACTATTCCGACAAACCGCTGCGCACGCGCGCTATCCTCGCCTTCTGACCCCATGCATGCCCCCTGTTCATACCCCATGCATGGGTATTGATGGTACCCCATGCATGGGGTGTGAAAGGCACCCATGCATGGGGCTGTAAAGACAGTTATTTACTCACTAAATTAAAACAAATAAGCTATGTTAGAACTTGATGTTAAAGCCAAAATTCAGCCCGTGGGCGAACGTAAAGGACAGACCGTGTATTATGCACAAGTGAAGTCACAACAAAAGATGACAAACAAAATGGTTGTAGAACGCATTGTGCGCGAAACCTCACTGTCGGCAGGCGATGTAAGCAATGCCCTCATCAGCCTGGCCAACGTGGTGTGCGACGCGCTGAAGATGGGCATGAGTATCGACCTGGGCGACCTGGGTTCGTTCCGCCTCACCGTTCCCTCCAAGATGATGGACAGTGCGGAAGAAGTCACCGTGAAGGATGCGCTGAAGAACCCGAAAATCATCTTCACCCCCAAACAGAAGATGCGCGACGCCGCCAACTCCGTGGAGCTGAGCATTGACCACGGCGACACGAAGGCCGACAGCGGCACCACCACTCCCGGCGGCTCCACCGGCACCGGCGAGGACGACGGCGACCACCAGCTGGGGTAAGGATTAGGTATTAAGTATTAGTGATTAGGTATTAGGTATTAGTGATTAATGATTAATGTGCACTAACCGCTAATACCTAATCACTAATACTTAACACTTGATACCTAAAAAAATCGTACCTTTGCCTCCGCAAACCCTCAAAACGACACAAGAAGCTATGCCCTCATTCATCACCGGAAGCCTGAAGAACGTGCTCGCGGCCCTCTGCCTCATCGCCCTGCTGGGCGGCTGCATCCGCGAAGAAGAGTTCGACAACTCGCCCCAAGGCAACTTCGAGGCCTTGTGGACCATCATCGACGAGCAATACTGCTTTCTGGACTACAAGCAGATAGACTGGGACGACGTGTATCGCCGCTACCGGCCGCTCATCACGCCCGACATGTCGGGCGACGGCCTCTTTGAGGTGCTGGGCAACATGCTGGCCGAGCTGAAGGATGGGCACGTCAACCTGTTCAGCGCCTCGAACACCGCCCGCTATTGGGACTGGTACCTGGACTATCCGCGCAACTTCAGCGAGGCCCTGGTGGAGAGCTACCTGGGGCGCGACTACCGCATAGGCGGCGGGGCCAGCTACACCATTCTGGACGACAACATAGGCTACGTGTATTATGGTGACTTCTCCAGCGGCATAGGCGAGGGCAACCTGGACGAGATGCTGCTGTACCTCTCCATCTGCAACGGCCTCATCATAGACGTGCGGAACAACGGCGGCGGCAACCTCACCACCGCCACCAAGCTGGCCGCCCGATTCACCAACGAGCGGGTGCTGACGGGCTACATACAGCACAAGACGGGCAAAGGGCACAGCGACTTCTCCACCCCCGAGCCCATCTACCTGGAGCCCTCCAACAGCATACGCTGGCAGAAGCCCGTGGTGGTGCTGATGAACCGACATGCCTACAGCGCCACGAACGACTTCATCAACTCCATGCGCTACCTGCCCCTCGTCACCCTGCTGGGCGACAAGAGCGGGGGCGGCTCAGGCCTGCCCTTCTCGTCCGAGCTGCCCAACGGCTGGGCCGTGCGCTTCTCCGCCAGTCCGCACCTCGACGCCGAGGGGCAGCACATAGAGTTTGGCATCGACCCCGACATCAAGCTGGACATGGATGCCGACGACGAGGCCCGGGGCATCGACACCCTGATAGAGGCCGCACGCGCCCTGCTGCACGACGGGCAGTAAAAGCTGTGGCCATTCTCCATCCGCAGATGACGCGGATAACACGGATTCTCAAAGGGCTTCGCCCACGTATCTGTCATTTTGAGCAAAGCGAAAAATCTCCTATTATGTGGGAGATGCTTCACTAACGTTCAGCATGACAAAAGAAAAATCCGCGTCATCCGTGTCATCTGTGGATAAAGAATTTCCCAAGACCTGCAGGCCGTTCCCAAACACTTTGTGCCGCAACCGTTTGCCGGAACGGAAAAAACTCCTTATCTTTGCCCGCGCTAAAGCAACACACATCATGCGGCTGTGGCGTAATTGGTAGCCGCGCCAGACTTAGGATCTGGTGCCGCGAGGCGTGTAGGTTCGAGTCCTATCAGCCGCACTACAGGAAATAAGCCGGAAAAAAGAAGGCGCGCATCACTTGTCCCCTCCCCCCGATGCGCGCCCTCTGCTTTTTGTCGAAACAGGATAACGCTCATGAAGATAATCTACTGCCTACTGATAGGGCTGCTACTCTTTTGCCGCCTGCCCCAAGCCTCGGCACAGACCGCCGTCTCTCTCGACCTCTCGCTGGAACAGCTGTTTGCCCGGGGCACCAGCCGCAACCTGCTGCTGAAAGCCGACGCGCTGAAGGAACTGATGGCCGCAGAGCGCATGCAAACCGCACGCATGAAGCAACTGCCCGACATCCAAGTGGGACTGAGGGGCGGCATGCTGGGGCAACCTGTGGTGTTTGAACACGGACTGTCCGACCCCACGCGCCCCGAGTCGCCCGACTGGCAGCAGAACTATGCCATAGACTTCACCCAACCCCTGTACGAAGGCGGACGCATCAAGTATGCCATCCGCCGGGCCTCGCTGGAAAAACGCCTCGCCTCCCTGCAGACCAATGCCGACCGGGCAGACCTCAAGCTGGAACTGCTGCGCCACTACCTGGACTTGTTCAGCCTGTACAAGCAGCACCAGGTGCTGGCACGCAACATCACCGAGTCCGAGCAACGGCTGAAGGACATCAGGCGGATGAAGCGCGAAGGCCTCATCACCAACAACGACGTGCTGCGCAGCGAGATGCAACTGACCAACGACCGCCTGTCGCTGACGCAGACGGAGAACAACATACGCCTCGTCTCCCAGCAGCTGGACATCTTGCTGGAACTGGACGAAGGCCTGCTGCTGCGCCCCGACACAGCCTTGCTGGGGAAGGCCTTCAACCTGGACACCTACGATGCCTACGTGCTGCAGGCTTATGACAACGACCCCTCCATGCTGCTGTTGCGCCAGCAGACGGAACTGGCCCGCAACGACGTCCGCCTGGCCCGCGCCGACTACTACCCCCGCCTGTCGCTCTACGCCTCGAACACGTTGGCCAGGCCCGTGTCGCGCACGCTGGCGGACATGTACAACAACAGTTGGAACATCGGCATCGCGCTCTCCTACCCCCTTTCCTCGCTTTACCAGAACCGCCACCGGCTGAGGGAGGCACGGCAAGGCGTGGCCTTGCAACTCAACGCCGAGGAGCAGAAACGGCAACACATCCGCGTCAACATACAGTCGGCCTACCTGCGCCACCACGAGGCGCTGCAGCGCGTGAAGTCGCTGCAACTCTCCGTCAGGCAAGCCGAAGAGAACTACCGCATCATGCGCAACCGCTACCTGAACCAGCTGGCCATACTGACCGACCTGCTCGATGCCGAGAGCCTGCGCCTCAACGCCGAGCTGCAACTCACCAACGCGCGCACCGAGGTAGTCTACACCTATTACGAACTGCAACGCGCCGCCGGCAAGCTGTAAAGCCTGAGGCGACCGCGCACATTAATATGAACGAGATATGACAAGTACACTGGAAATGCGCTACCGCCGACTGAAGAAGCGCAAGCGCCGCAACATTATCCTCAACAGCGTCTGCCTCCTTATCGCGTGCTCGGGGCTGGCATGGACGGTCAACTACTTCTGGCGCTACATCAGCTACGATGGACCAGTACATTGCCCCGGTAAACGTCCGTGTGGCCGGATACATCCGCGAAGTGAGATTCCGCGAGCACCAGTACGTGCACCAAGGCGACACGCTGGTGACACTGGACGACCGCGAATACCGCATCCGCCAGAAGGAGGCACGTGCCGCCCTGCTCGATGCACAAGGCTCGGAAGGCGTGCTGCACTCCAGCATAGAAGCCTCGCACACCCGCATCGCGCAGCAAGAGGCAAACATAGCCGAGGCCAAGGCGCTGCTGTGGCAGGCCGAGCAAGACTACCATCGCTACGAGCGGCTGCTGGAGGAGGAGTCCGTGCCCCGGCGGGAGTACGAGCAAGCCAAAGCCAACTACGAGGCGGCGCAGGCGCGCTACGAGTCGCTCCTGATGCAGCGGCAGGCCGCCCGCTCGCAATACACCGAGGTGAGCAAACGGCAGGTGAACACCGAAGCGGGCATACTGCGCGCCGAGGCTGCCCTGGACTTGGCAGACCTCAACCTCTCCTACACCGTGGTAACCGCCCCTTACGACGGCTACATGGGCCGCCGCACGCTGGAGCCGGGGCAGTACGTCTCGGCGGGGCAGACCCTCTCCTACCTGGTGCGGCAAAACGACAAGTGGATTACCGCCAACTACCGCGAGACGCAGATTGCCAACATCTACATAGGGCAGCCGGTACGCATCAAGGTAGACGGCGTGCCGGGACGGGTGTTCCACGGGCACGTCACCGCCATCTCCGAGGCGACCGGCTCGAAATACTCCCTGGTGCCCACGGACAATTCGGCAGGAAACTTTGTGAAGGTGCAGCAGCGCATCCCCGTGCGCATCGACCTGGACGACGTGTCGCCTGAAGACATGCGGCAACTGCGCGCAGGCATGATGGTGGTAACCGAAGCCTTGAGGAAATAACTATGAAACTGACCGCCCAGCAACTCGACATACCGGCCCGCTCGTGGCTGCCCGACTGGGCTGCCGTGGGCGTGGTGTTCCTCATCATGCTGCCAGTCACCATGCTCAACGGCATGTACACAGGCTGCATGGTGGAGGTGTCCAACACGCTGGGCGCTTATACCGAAGACATCACCATAGGCTTCTACGCCGCGGCGGCGGGCATGGCGGTGGCCTACCCCATCGTGCCGAAGATTTTGGGCGCCTTCTCCAGCAAGTCCATGCTGCTGGTCAACCTCACGCTGCAATTCCTCTTGAGCTGGGCGTGTGCCCGCTCGGGCAGCACGGACCTGATGGTGTTCTTCAGCTTCGTCATCGGCTTCCTCAAGGGATTCCTCATGCTCTGGATAATACGGCGCATCAAGCTCATATTCAGTCCGGACGACGTGCGCAGCGAGTTCTATGCCTACTTCTACCCGATAGTGTTCGGAGGCGGGCAGGTATCGATGGTAGTCACCGCCCTGCTGGCCTACCACTACGACTGGAAGTACATGTACTACTTCATGATGGTGCTGCTGATGCTGGGCATCCTGGCAGTCATCATTCTGTTCAGGCACGACCGCCCGTCGAAGGGAATAGCCTTGAAGGAGCTGCACCTGCGCGAGATGCTCATCATTGCCACCGGGCTGCTGATGCTGGTCTACGTGCTGACATACGGGCGCATACTCGACTGGATGGCTTCGGGGCGCATCTGCCTGTACATCGTCATCGCCCCGTTGTTGATAGGCCTGTTTGTGTGGGAGCAGTTCCATTCGCCCAACCCCTACGTCAGTCTGAAGCCCCTCTTCCAGTGGAAAGCCATCCTGGGCTACCTGTACATGGTCATCGTCATGCTGTTCAGCACCAGCACCACGCTGCTGACGAACTACCTCACCACGATACTGCACGTGGACAACACGCATGCCTACACGCTCTACGTCTGGCTGCTGCCGGGCTATGCGCTGGGGGCTTTCGTGTGCTTCTGGTGGTTCAGGTGGCAACGGTGGAGGTTCCGTTTCCTCATAGCCGGGGGCATGGCTTGCTTCGTGGTGTTCTTCGGGATGCTGTACTTCACCGTCTCGCCAGACAGCACGTACGAGTCGCTCTTCCTGCCCCTCTTCTTCCGCGGGCTGGGGATGATGGTGCTGCTCATAGCCTTCGGCCTGTTTGTGGTGGAGGACCTGAATGCGAAGTACCTGCTGTCCAACGCCTTTTTCCTCATCTCCTTCCGCGCCGTGCTGGCGCCCGTGCTGGCCTCGGCCTTCTACAGCAACGCGCTCTACCGCCTGCAGCAACGCTACTTCTCCGACCTCTCCGAGAACTTCACGCTGGTCGACCAGTTAGCAGCCTCGCGCTATGCCTCGTCGCTCGGCAGCAGCCTGGCCCAAGGGCACGGCATAGACGAAGCCATGCAGCTGGCCACCAACACGCTCTACGCCACCCTGCAACAACAAAGCATGCTGCTGGCCTTGAAGCACATGCTGGGCTGGCTGGTGGTGGCCACGCTGGTCATTGCCGTGGTGTCGCGCTTCATTCCCTTCCACAAGACCATCCGCGTGCCTGTCATCCGCACGGGCGAAGACATGGTATAACGCGTTTTCCTGCCTTGGAAGGCCAGCATATTAGCCTTTCAACGCCAGCCCGGTAGCGTAGGAACGCCAGGCCGGTAGCCTTTCAACGCCACCAAACGACGCCTTCATCACGAAAAAAACTGCTTTTCGCTGCAACAAAATCCGCCCTCAACCCGTCTAACAGACAGAATGCGCATTAAACATGAAACCCAAACAGTAACTAAAAAACAACGACCGATATGAAAAAGCTGATTACCCTCATCGCCCTCATGCTGCTGGCGCAAGCCACCTGGGCTACGGACATTAAAGACGTGTTCAACGAGTTCAAAGACACCCCGCGCGCGGAGTACGTATCCATCTCGCCCTTCCTGATGAAGATAGGCCAATGCTTCATCGACGAAGAAGAAGGCCCCGAAATGGCGCTGGCCAAGCAAGTCCGCTCCATGAAGGTGCTCGACCTGGGCGACTGCTCGCCCGAAATAAAGGCACGCTTCACCCGCCGCATGGCCGACCTCGACGACAAGGGCTATGAGACACTGGTGCGCGTGAACGACGAAGGCGAGAAGGTAAACATACTCGTCAAGCAGAAGAACGACGTCATCCGCGAGATGCTCATCGTCTGTGCCGGGACGGACGACTGCACGCTGGTGTTCTTCAAAGGCAAGTTCAAACCCGAAGACATAGACCGCCTCGTCAACGACAATACCACCCGCCGCGACTGATGGACGCCGAAGATTTCAAGCAACGCTTCCTACCCCTGCACCCCGCCCTCTACCGCGCCGCCTACGCCCTGATGCAGAACGCCGACGATGCCGAAGACATGGTGCAGGAAGCCTACCTGAAGCTGTGGGACAAGCGCGACGCGCTCGACATCCGCACCAACCCCGCCGCCTATTGCATCAGCCTGGTGCGCCGCCTGTGCTTCGACCAGATGCAGACCAAGCACTACACCGCCCGGGCTCCGCTGCCCGACAACCTGCCCTTGGCCGCAGACGGCGACACCGGCCAGCGCCTCGAAGCCCGCGACCAATGGATGCACCTCAGGCGACTCATCGACCGCCTGCCCGACACGCCCCGCCGCGTGCTGTGGCTGCGCGACGTGGAAGAGTGCTCCATGGAGGAAATAGGCCAAGCTACGGGACTGACCGAGGTGAACATACGCTCCATCCTCTCGAGGACGCGCAAAAAGATACGTGAACAATTCAACCGACTGACAGGAGAAACCACATGAAACCAACCGAAGCAACCATACGCCAACTACTGGAACGCTACTACCAAGGCACCACCACCCGCGACGAAGAACGCCGGCTGAAGGCCTACTTTGCCCAAGACGACGTGTCGCCCACGCTGGCTGCCGAGCGGGAAATGTTCCGCTACCTGGCCCACGAAGCCCGGCAAACACCTCCTCTGCCCCAAGGCCTGGAGGAACGCCTAGCACGCAGCATAGACCGCCGGGCAGCCGAAGACTCCCGCCGCCCGCGTGCAAAGACGCTGCGCCGCCCCCGCCTGTGGCGGTGGGCAGCAGGCATAGCCGCCTCACTGCTGCTGGCCTCGGCCATCGGGCTTCACCTGTACACGCAGCACGGCGCCGCACCCCGCGACACCTTCGACGACCCTAAACTGGCCTACGCCGAGGCACGGCGCGCCCTGGGCCTCTTCGACGCCACCTTCGACAAGGGCGAGCAACAAGTGGAAGAAGCCCGCAAGGCCGCCCGCGAAGTCCACAAGAAACTGGCGAAATACCGGATTATAACAAACCCATAACAACACCCCTAAAAGAATAACGATTATGAAAAGACTGTTCATCACCCTCATTGCCACCCTGCTGGTGGCCATCGCACTGCCCGCCCAAGAGAACGTGTTCGACAAGTACGCCGACGGCGAAGGCATCACCTCCGTGTACATATCCAAAAAAATGTTCGGCATGATGAAAGACATGAAGAGCGAAGACCTCAACCTGGGCACCCTCTCAGGCAAGATAAGCAACATGCAGATACTGACCTGCGAAAACCCGGACACCGCCGCCCGCCTGCGCAAAGACATTGCCTACATCAATCCCGATAACGGCTACGAAGAGCTTATCCGCGTGCGCGAGGAAGGCGAGCGCGTCACCATCTACGCCAAAGAGGGCAAGAAAGAAAACGAGTACATCCTGCTGGTAGATGAATCCGACGAGCTGGTGCTGATTCAGATAAACGGCCAGCTCACCCTGGAAGAGCTGCAAAGCATAGTCAAGACCCAGTGACCGGCCGCTACAGCTTGTCGCCAAATGCCAAGTCGCCCGCATCGCCCAGCCCCGGCACGATGTACATGTGCTCGTTCAGCTCGGGGTCGATGGCTGCGCACCACAGGCTGACGTCGTCGGCAGGGAAAAGGCGCTGCAAGTGCTCCACCCCCTGCCGGCAGGCAATGACGCAGGCTATCAGCATCCTGTCCGGCAGCCCCTTGGTGAGGAAGGCCCTGTAGGCCAGCTCCATGCTCTCGCCCGTGGCCAGCATAGGGTCTACCAGCAGCAGCGTCTTCCCCGCCAGGCCGGGCGTGGCTATGTACTCAATGTGCACATCAATCTGGCTGCACTCCTTATCCTTGTAGTAGCGGTAGGCCGAGACAAAGGCATTGCCCGCCTTGTCGAATACATGCAGGAAGCCCATGTGCAACGGAAGCCCCGCGCGGAACACGGTGCCAATCACCACATCATCGTCAGGCGTGCTGGCCTCGGCCACGCCCAACGGGGTCTGCACCTGCTTCACGGAGTAGGTAAGCTCCTTGCTCATTTCGTAAGCCATCAGCTCGCCTATGCGCTCTATGTTGTGGCGGAAGCGCATGCGGTCGGCCTGCACCTGCACGTCGCGTATCTCGGCCACGTATTGGTTGATGATGGAATTTGTCTCGGCAAAATTGATTACTTTCATAACTATAGGCTTAAATTATCTCAATGCCCTGCTCGCGGCACAGCTGCAGGCCCACGTCTTTCAGCTTGAATTTCTGAATCTTTCCGCTGCCTGTCATGGGGAACTCTTTTACAAAGAAAATGTATTTGGGAATCTTGTAGCGTGAAATCTTGCCCAAGCAGAAGTCGCGCACGTCGCTCTCGTGCAAGTCTACCCCTTCGTGCAGGATGATGAATGCGCCTACCGCCTCGCCATACTTCTTGGAGGGGATGCCCGCCACCTGCACGTCCTTCACTCCGGGAATCTGGTAGATAAACTCCTCAATCTCGCGCGGGTAGATGTTTTCCCCGCCACGGATAATCATGTCCTTGATGCGTCCGGTGATGCGGTAATTGCCGTTCTCGTCCTTCACGCCCAAGTCGCCCGAGTGCAGGAAACCATCTTTGTCTATCACCTCGGCAGTAGCCTCGGGGTTTTTGTAATAGCCCTTCATGGTATTATAGCCCCGGTTGCACATTTCCCCTTGCACGCCTACGGGACATTCCTCGCCAGTCTCGGGGTCGATGACACGCACTTCGGTATGCTCGAAGTCATGCCCCACGGTGGTATAGCGCACCTCTGCGGGGTCGTCTATACGGCTATGCGTCATGCCGGGCGACGCCTCCGTCAGCCCGTACACGCTGGTCACCCGCATGAACATCTTTTCTTCCACTTGCTTCATCAGTTCGATGGGACACAGTGAACCGGCCATGATGCCCGTGCGCAGGCTCGACATATCAAACAAGTTGAACATGGGATGGTTCAGCTCGGCAATAAACATGGTGGGCACACCGTAGAGGGCCGTGCAGCGCTCTTTGTGCACCGAAGCCAACACCACCAGGGGGTCGAAGCGTTCTACCATCACCTCCGTACAGCCGTGCGTCAGGCAGTTCATGGTGGCCAGCACCACGCCGAAGCAGTGGAACAAGGGCACGCAGACGCACAACTTGTCGTCCTGCGTGAACTTCATGTGCTCGCCCGTCAGGAAGCCGTTGTTGGCAATGTTATAGTGCGTCAGCATCACGCCTTTCGGGAAACCGGTTGTGCCGCTGGTGTACTGCATGTTCACCACGTCGTGGCAGGTGACCTGCGCCTTCAGTTCCTCCAGGCGGCTGCCGTCCACATTGTCGCCCAACAGCAGAAGCTCTGCCGTGGTGTACATGCCACGGTGCTTCTCCTGCCCCACGTACACCACGTTGCGCATATAAGGGAAGCGCTCACTCTTCAGGTGGCCGCGCTGGCAGGTGCGCAGTTCGGGCAGCATCTCGTAGGTCATCTGCACAAAGTCGCTGTCTTTCTCGCCATTGACGATGCACAGCGTGTGCATGTCCGAGTTCTTGCACAGGTATTCCAGCTCCGACTGCTTGTAGCTGGTGTTTACAGTGACGTACACCGCGCCTATCTTGGCGCAGGCATAGAGCAGCGTCAGCCAGTCGGGCACGTTGGCTGCCCAGATGCCCACGTGGGTGCCTCGCGTCACGCCTATGGCTATGAGTCCGCGCGCCATGTCGTCCACCCGCTGGTTGAACTGGCGCCACGTGAAGCGCAGGTTGCGGTCGGAGTAAACTATGTATTCTTTATCAGGGGTCGTCTCGGCCCAGTGCTCCAGCCACTGTCCGAGGGTGCGTTCGTACAACATTATTTTAATGAAGAATGAAGAATGAGGAATTGGTTTAATGAAGAATGAAGAACAAAGAATGGAGAATCTGCGTGAATAAGGACAACGCCCGGAAATTCTTCATTCTTCGTTCTTCATTCTTCATTTACATCGGCGTGTACACCACTGCCAGTATCTTGGCCGCCTGCCCCCGGTAGCCATGCACATGGTGGGGCACGATGGAGTCGTAGTAGATGCTGTCGCCCGCCTCGAGCAGGTAGGTGTTCTTGCCGTAGCACACCTCCATGATGCCTTCCATCACGAAGATGAACTCCTCGCCCTCGTGCGAGGACAGCACAAAGTCCACGTCGTCCGTGGCATCCACGTCGATGATGAAGGGCTCCATGTGACGGTCGGCCTTCGCCTTGGCCAGCGAGTGATACTCCATGTGCTTGCGGCTTTGTATGGCGTTGTTCGAGAAGCTGATGCTGTCGCCCGCCTCGGCCTTGCGGCAGATGGCCGGCCCGGTTTCGTCCTGGTCGTCGAGGAAGGTGCCCAGACGGACGCCCAGCACGCGGGCAATCTTGATGAGGGGCGCCAGCGAGGGCAGGTCGATGTTGTCTTCTATGCGTTCTATCTGTTCAAGCGCCAGGCCCGAACGTTGTGCCAGCTCTTCCATGCTGAGGGAGCGGCTTTCACGGAGCGATTTTATCTTTTCGCCCACAATCTTGCTTGTATCCATATACGTCGTGTTTTGAGGTATAAAGGTCATTGTGTTTTTTAGGAGTGACAAATATAAGACAATCTTTGCCTACTCGCAACAATCGGGCAGAAAAAGTTTGCCGCCAGCCCTTCTTTCCGCATCCGCCACCGGCCACGGCCGTCCCGGCGCATGCTGCTCCCGGTACTTGCCGAGGGTTTCGATATGTACTCATTTATTACCAATCAAAGACGTACCAAATTCGCTCCTTGTTCGCTTCTATAGCGACGACTTTAGAGCGAACTTGGAACGAACATGGTACGACTATGGTACGAACCGGGTAGGTAGAAAGTCCTGCTTTAGGGTGGAATCAGAACGTATACTATTCATGCTCAATATATTATAATACATAAATGGGAGCTATTTTGAAAAAGGCGCATGAAGCCGGGCATCGGGACATCAAGTTTATATTGTAAATACAAATTATCATTTAAAGCAGAGAATGCAAACACCGCAACCGCTCATTGCCAACCTTTGCAGAGCCGGGCGGGCGGAACCGACGATAAGCGGCAAGAAAAGAGGGACAGGCTCTAAAAAGGAAGAGGGTTTTGCTACATGCACTTTGCAAAGATTGTTACTGTTTTATAAAAGACGGGGATATTACAGAAAAATTTCTCTAATCGCGATTTGCTATCCGAAGAAAAATAGTACTTTTGCACGCGGAAAACAAGGGTTTCCCTGAAACTGACAAAAACATAAACCAAAATACCAATTTTAAAATCTTAAAGAAATGGCAAATTTAGATTTAAGCAAGTATGGTATCGTAGACGTGAAGGAGATTCTCCACAACCCGTCCTACGAAGTATTGTTCGAAGAAGAGACCAAGGCCGGCCTTGAAGGTTATGAAAAGGGCCAGGTGACGGAACTGGGTGCAGTGAACGTAATGACCGGTATCTACACCGGCCGTTCGCCTAAAGATAAATTCTTTGTAATGAACGAAGCCAGCAAGGACACCGTGTGGTGGACAAGCGATGAGTACAAGAACGACAACAAGCCTTGCAGCGAAGAGGCTTGGGCTGACCTGAAGGCCAAGGCTGTGAAGCAGCTCAGCGGCAAGCGTCTGTTCGTGATGGATACTTTCTGCGGCGCTAACCCCGCTACTCGTCTGAAAGTGCGCTTCATCATGGAAGTGGCTTGGCAGGCTCACTTTGTAAAGAACATGTTCATCCGCCCCACAGAGGAAGAACTGGCCAACTATGGCGAGCCCGACTTCGTATCGTTCAACGCAGCCAAGGCTAAGGTGGACAACTACAAGGAACTGGGTCTGAACTCTGAAACTGCCACTGTATTCAACTTGAAGACCAACGAGCAGGTTATCCTGAACACTTGGTACGGCGGTGAAATGAAGAAGGGTATCTTCTCCATCATGAACTACCTGAACCCGCTGCGTGGCATCGCTTCCATGCACTGCTCTGCCAACACCAAC
>CASELH010000056.1 GCA_949288715.1 uncultured Bacteroides sp.
TACATACGTAAGGCCGGATTTGCCCGTGGTGCTATAACGCAGGTGCCCCATATAGACTTCGCCCGCAAAGGGGAGGCACTTCTTGGCATAGTCAGCATCATGAAGTTGCTCCGGCGTCAGGTCGCGGAAGTGGGTATGCACAGTGTCGAATATCTCAGTGATGGCGCCAGATCCCAAAGCCCGCTCGCGGAACATGTATTCCTCGCCAGCGTTGGCTTCCAGCTTGACACATGCCAAGCCTGCGCCTTCCTGCCCTCGGTTGTGCTGCTTCTCCATCAACAGATAGAGCTTGTTTAAGCCATACATCCAGGTACCGTACTTCTTTTCGTAGTACTCCAAGGGTTTGAGCAGGCGTATCATGGCCACGCCGCATTCATGTTTCAGTTGTTCCATAAGAAAGTAATAATCTGATAGTTTCCCGCGCACACCGGCCTCAACGGTACTCTTACTTCCCCCACCCTCTCCCGGACGTGTGCGAAACGTTGTTTATTTCGGCCGCAAAGTTAGCAAAAACGAAGGAAAAACGCACCTACACCTGCCATAAATTCGCCACCCATCTCCTTTTATTGTCACAAGGTAATGCACGCCTTCCCCATAGGAAGCAGATGACTTCTCAATGCCTTGACAAGATAAATGCATTACCTACGAAAAGCAAAGGTCGTACCTTTGTGTACCAAAGGTGGCATCTTTGTATGGTAAAGGTCGTACCTTTGCTTTGCCAAGGCAATACATTTGTTTGAAAAAACTACTATAATGGAGAGAGCAAGGTAGACATACGGCTTGCTTATCTCAGGTAAAAGGGCTACTTTTGCGCGTAGCAAAACCACATCTGAGCATGAACGTATATTTCGAAGCCTTTTCCATCTTCTTCAAGATAGGGGCGTTTACCATAGGCGGAGGTTATGCCATGGTGCCGCTCATTGAGAACGAGATTGTGACCAAACGAAACTGGATAGCCAAGGAGGACTTCATCGACCTGCTGGCCATCGCGCAGTCTTCGCCCGGCATTCTGGCAGTCAACATTTCCATCTTCATCGGCTACCGCCTCAAGGGCGTGCCGGGCAGCATAGTCACCGCGCTGGGCACGGTGCTGCCTTCGTTCCTCATCATCCTGGCCATTGCCTTGTTTTTCCATAACTTCAAGGACAACGAGGTGGTGGAACGCATCTTCAAGGGCATCCGCCCGGCTGTGGTGGCGCTGATTGCCGCACCTACGTTCAGCATGGCACGGTCGGCAAAGATTGACCGCTACAATGTATGGATTCCCGTCGTGTCGGCACTGCTCATCTGGCTGCTGGGATTTTCGCCCATCTGGATTATCATCGGGGCAGGCTTAGGAGGCTACCTGTATGGAAGGTGGAAAGCAAGAAAGCAGAATTTGGATGCTAAGCCATAAAGTTCTTCGGCTATGATATTTTTACAGTTATTCTATACCTTTTTCAAGATAGGGCTGTTCGGCTTCGGAGGCGGATATGCCATGTTGTCCATGATTCAGGGCGAAGTAGTGACGCGCTACGGCTGGCTTACCCCACAGGAGTTTACCGACATTGTGGCCATCAGCCAGATGACTCCCGGCCCTATCGGCATCAATTCGGCCACCTACGTGGGCTATAACACGGTTGTCGATGCGGGCTATGGCATGTGGGTAGGCGTCATCGGCTCGGCCATCGCCACCTTTGCCGTGGTGCTTCCCTCGTTCATACTGATGCTCACCATCAGCCGCTTCTTCCTGAAGTACCAGAAACATCCTGCCGTAGAAGCCGTGTTCAGCGGCCTCCGCCCTGCGGTGGTGGGACTGTTGGCCTCCGCCGCCCTGGTGCTGATGAATGCGGAAAACTTCGGCTCGCCGACAGATGACAGTTATTCTTTCATCATCAGCTGCATCATCTTCCTGGTAGCATTCATCGGCACGAAGAAGTATAAGCTGAGCCCCATCGGCATGATTATAGCTTGCGGAGCGGCCGGAGCCGTGTTATACTGACACACTTGGGTCAGAGTTTCACTTTCTTCTTTACCGGCTTCGACTCATTTTGCAGGCGGTCGAGTGCCGTTACCACATAGCGGTATTTCGTCTTCCCGTCTTCGTAAGGCAATTTATAATAAGTGTTCGGGGTAACTGCCACGATGTGCGAAGGGTCGTCTATATCGACATCTTCATCCCTCTTGAATTGATATACCACATATTGCACGGCCCGCTCCATCTCGTTGCGATACTTCGGCGCCGTCCAGAATAGCAGATAGCCATCTTCCGTCCACACGGCTTTCACTTTGCGCACCTTGCGGGGAGGCTCATTGTCCATGAAGTCGAACACCGGGGGCAAGGCCGGATAACGATGATACTCGGCCATCAAGGCGTCTTTGTATCGTCCTACATTCTCCACCACTGCGCTGGCCGGCCATTGGCAGCTTCCGCCAATCGTCTGGTAAGCCCGCTGAAGCGCCATCTTGGCCGGGAGCTGATTAACAGACGGATTATCAGGGTCGGCATTCTTCACCGTGTTCATAACGGATTGCCCAATGAACAGCGGACGATTTCCCGAATGGCGCGCCCACCATTCCACCAGCGTTTTATAGTCGGCCACAGGGTGCCCTATCTGCCAATATATCTGGGGAATGACATAATCCACCCAACCTTCGGAAGCCCACAGCTGCACATCGGCATAAAGGTCATCGTAGTTCTGCAAACCACGTGTGCGGCTCCCCAACGGGTCGGTGCTTTCATTGCGGTAAATGCCGAAGGGCGAGATGCCGAACTTAACCCAAGGCTTTATCTCGCGGATTTTCTCATGCAATTCACGCACAAGAATGTTGACATTTTTCCGCCTCCAGTCTCCCTTGTTGGTGAACCGCCCTCCGTACACCGCAAAGCTGGCGTCGTCCGGAAAGTCTTTCCCGGGAATGGGATACGGATAGAAATAATCGTCCATATGAATGGCATCTACATCATAGCGCGAAACGATGTCGCTCACCACCATGCAGATATGCCTGCGGCTCTCGGGCAAAGCCGGGTCGAAGTATAGCTGGTCGCCATAAGTCACAAACCACTCCGGGTGGATATTGTATACATGATTCGATGCCAGCTTGGTGCTCAACGTGGTCTTCACCCGGTAGGGATTAATCCATGCATGAAACTCCATGCCGCGCTTGTGGCACTCGTCTATCATAAACTGCATGGGGTCCCATAGAGGCTGAGGAGCCTGGCCCTGCACGCCTGAGAGGAAGCGGCTCCAAGGCTCCAAACGGGAAGCATAAAGGGCATCGGCTTCGGGACGCACCTGGAAGATAATGGCATTCATACCTGCCTCGCGCAAAGCATCCAGCTGGCTGACCAATGCCTGCTTCATTTCGTCCGTACTCATGCCCTTAAACTGGCCATTCACCACTTGTATCCATGCCCCGCGAAACTCGCGCTTAGGGTAATGTTCTGTTGCCTCAAGCATTTGTGCCACTGCAGACAAGGGGGCATATACACACAAACACAGCAACAATAATAGATGTCTTATTCGCATAGAAGTAATATCTGTTTTTACACAATATCTGTTATAACCAGCGGCTTACAATTTCCTCCGTCCGGTTCCATAATTCTTCCATCTGCACATGATGGATGTATTTATCAGAGAGATTCTTGGCATGGCAACTGGCGCTCAATGTGCCTGTTCTCCGCCCGGCATCTTCGTCCAGCAGAAGGCTGATGGCCGTAGCTGCGCCTTGCCGTGGCGTGCGTATGAAAGGACGGAAAAGCACATCGGTCAGCGGGTCGAACCAAGCATGCATGGTAATGATGTCGGTAGACACAATGCCCGGGTCGGCAGCATTGACTACAATGCCCTTCTCCTTCACACGCTTTGCCAAATCGATGGTAAACAAGGTCAAAGCCAACTTGGTGTTGCTATAAATAGGAATACGCCAAAAGCCTCCCTTCCTGCCTCGGGTAAAGAAGTCCGGAAAATCCAGCCGCCCGATGGCATAGGTGCACGACACCATGTTGACTACACGGCTCCCCTCTCCCATCAGTGGAAGAAGTTTGCGGGTCAACAGGTAGTGCCCTACATAGTTCACACTGACCGTGCGTTCCAATCCGTCTTCCGTGATGTGCAACCCGGTTTCCATGGTGCCGGCATCGTTCATCAACAGGCTGATGGGATTCCCTTCGGCCAAAAGCGCATTAGCAAAGTCGGCCACCGAAGAAAGCGAAGCCAAGTCAAGCTTGCGGATTTCTATCTGCAGGTCTGCCCGTTCCTTCAACAAGGCAGCACGCACAAGTTCCGCTTTCTGAGGGCGGCAACTGGCCATGATAACCCGATAGCCGGCTCCGGCCACGGCACGCGTAATCTCCGTGCCCATACCGCCATCCGCACCGGTGATGATGGCAAGTTTCTTGCGGTTATTCTCCATGGGTAGCTTGTCTTTTTTCAATCTTTGCAATTTCTTTTTCCAAGCAAGGAGGAAGCTTTTCTTTCAAACGCTGATGGCACGCCATGTCTATAGAATACATCCGGGCGATGCAATAGTTGCTATGCCGGCAATCGCAACGTGCGTTTTCCCCTTCTTCGCGCATGTGGTTCACAAAGGCGGGGTCGTTGAGCAACGCACGCCCCATCTGCACCGCCTCAAAGCCGCAGTCCAGCACTTCATCAATCTTCTTCCGTGCCACCAGGCCGCCTACGTACACCAGCGGCATCTTTATCTCCCGGCGGAATTTCAAGGCATCTTCCAGAAAGTAGGCCTCCTTGAAGGGCACTGTAGGTATCATGTACTTGCCCACCATGCGCACACCATACTTCAGCCACCAGCAGGTCATGTAGTGCGTCATGGTGCGGATGGGCATCTCGCCACGCATCACGTACATGGGTGCCTTGCTTACAAATCCTCCGCTCAGCACCAAAGCATGGGCGCCGCTTTGCTCCAGGCGCTTGGCCACCTGAAGCGATTCGTCCAACTCCATACCGCCACGGAAGCCATCGCGCATGTTCATCTTCACCAGCACTGCCATGTCCCGGCCGGCTGCCTTCATCACCTCGTCCATCACCATATCCATGAAGCGCATACGGTTTTCCAATGATCCGCCAAACTCATCCTTGCGATGGTTAGTAGAGGGCGAAAGGAACTGGCTGATGAGATAGCCGTGCCCGGCATGGATTTCCACCGCATCGAATCCCGCCTCGCGGGCAAGATTGACGGAGCGCCCGTAAGCACGCGCCATCTCGGGCAACTCATCGGCACGAAGCCCGCGCACAAACGTGGGCGAATAGAGATTGAACCCTGTACTTGCCCCCACCGGCATGCAGCCACAGATGCTTTTGTGCGACATGTTTCCGCAATGTCCCAACTGTATAGAGGCCGCTGCCCCTTCGGCATGAATGGCATCAGTCAGTTCGCGAAGCCCCGGCACAATCTCGGGGCGCATCCAAAGCTGGCGGTCGAATGACAGGCCGCTACGCGTGACGGCCGCATAGGCCACCGTAGTCATCCCTACCCCCCCTGCGGCCACCGAGCGATGATAGTCGAGTAACTCCTGCGAGGGCTTGTTGCCCGGACACATGCTCTCAAAAGCTGCCGAACGGATAGTGCGGTTGCGCAAAGTCAACGGCCCTAAAGTAACAGGAGTAAATAGTTTCGATTCTTTCATAACAAACTTATCCTTGTTTTTATGTTATCCATTTAATAGATGTAAGGGATAATCCTTTTCCGCTTGCCCACGGCTTCCTTGCCAAACTCTTCCACATAGCGCTTGTGAATGGCATCGGCACGCGGCACCAGGTTGGCAGCCGTCCACCACACGAAAACCCATGCGGCCGGCGAAGCGGTCAGTATGGCAAAACCCGTCCATTCCACCAATTCACCGAAGTAATTGGCAGATGTGACATAACGGTACATCCCTTTCTGAGGCAAATAATGGCGCGTATCGCCCGGCTTGCGCAGGTGGCGTATCACATGGTCAGAATGCCAGTTCGCCGCCATGCCCGCGAAAAACAATGCCAAACCAGCCACGGCCTGCGGTTCCAGCAGGTAACTCCACCCCATGCCCGTAGGCACCTGGGTGTTGAAGTAAAACAGTCCTCCGGCCTGCATCACCCCGTTCAGCACATTGAACACAATGCCCATGGCCATGATGGCAACAGGCATGCGGCTTTTCCCCTTCAGTAGGAAAGGGAAGATAAACGAACGCTGGAAATAGTGCAATTGAAACAACAGGAAGAATAAGAATTGCGGCACCGCGAAGTTCACCCCACTATGAAGCCACAATATAAGCATCACGAAAAACACAGGCGCCTCCATCAGCACCCAAGCCACTTTGTTGTTGAGTGACACTCCCCACGAAGGGGTGCGGAATATGCCATAGCCTGCCCGCACAAAGTATAGCGCAATGAAGACCACCACGGCAATGCCCGCCATAATCCACAAGAAAAGGTTAAATGATTCTTGGCTCATAGTTATGCTTTTTTACTAAAACCGTGCAAATATACAAAAGATTGCCACAAAAGCATACCCCTATCTCCATGATTTTGAAAATAAAGAATTCTCTTTCTCTCGACAAGGCGAGGGCTTTGCAAAAGAAAGGCATCAGCTTTCTCTCGACAAGACACTTGCTAATCTTATCCTACCTTATCGACGAACCGCCTATAAAACCGGCTCATGATGCCGATAAACTCATCCGGAAGCCTTCTCAACGCTTCCTCCTTTATAAGCAGAGGAATCTCCCTATAATACGCCTCCGCAATTCCTCCTGCTATGGCAGCCATTGTATCCGCATCCCCTCCCAAAGAGATAACCAGCCGAATGGTGCTTTCATAATCGGCACCCTCCGTTCATTTTTCATATTAATATCCTAACCCCATTTGCCAAAGAGGAATGACATTCAGATAACCGGTTTCTATGTCATCCTTCACGACAAAACCTCTGTCTACTTCCTTTATTTGTTTTTGCTTCTTATTTTTTCCTCCCACTTCAAACGTCATGTCATCTATCAGAAAATCGGAAACAGGAGAAGCAACCACATCATGATTAACACGCATCTGATTGAAAAAGAATGTTTCACGTATATTGCCCGCATTTCCATTCTGCTGTCCTAATACATCAATTAGGTTGGTATTGTCCAAATATATTTTATCCACCTTTCCCAGCCCTCGTATCCCTCCCGTCGCATCACGAAGTTGAGCTATCATGCCTGACTCTTCCAAATAAAGGCAATAATCGGCAAGACTGTTTCTGCCTGCTCCCAACATAGTCGCAATACTACTCATATTAGGCTTGAATGGCACACTTTGGGCAATGATAGCCAACAGCCGCTTCAATTTTCGCGCCGTAGCTACATTAATTTCCGCATATTGCGGAATATCCGTTTCCAAGGTCAGATTCACTATCTGTTGCAACCTCGTGCTAAAATCATCTTCTTGTGCAAACGGATAATACCCATGCTTCAGATAATCTGAAAAATAAGGAAGCGGATGAAAGCCGTCAGGCATATCAACCCGGTGTGCAATCACCTCCGCTAACGCATAAACGGGCATCCTGATATTGTGAAACAGCTCCAGATATTCACGGAACGACATGCCTTGCATCTGATACATTATGGCTCTCCTGCTCAAATCAGACACACCTTTGTTTATATCCAGTATAGACGAACCGGTAAACACCACATGAAGTCCGGGATGATAATCATAAATCAACTTCAACTCCCTCGACCAGTTTTTATATTTATGGATTTCATCAATAAAAAGGTATTTACCCGCCATTTTTTCGAACTCATCCGCCAAATCGACTAACGTATGATCTGCAAAATAAAAGTCTTCAGCCGTTACATACAGCGACTTCTCCCGAGGAAGATTTTCCTTGACATACTGAAGCACAAGAGTAGTCTTACCTACGCCGCGCGGCCCGGTCAATCCTATCATGCGGTTGTTCCAGTTGATACGCCGATACATATATCGGTGGAATGAACTTCGAGTTTCCTGTAAAAGGAAATTAAAATGTAGCTGCAATTTGTCCATAAAGCACATATTCTTTTCGCAAAGATAGGAAATATTGCGCTAATTCCCGTTAGTCTTATCCTCTAAATGCATTATTTTGCACTTTCAAAAGTGCAAAATAGGCATTATTATGCACTTTGCAAAGTGCAATTTATATATTCACTGTAGTCATGTATATCACGATTTCATTGATTGGAGGACAACAACTTTATCAAAGATTTAGAGATCCTATATAATACATTCTTATTACACAATCCCTCTATATAATCATTAGGAATAGCATCAAAACCGTACTTGGCACCCAAAAGGCTACAAGACACTGCTGCATTCGTATCAGCATCTCCCCCAGCATTCACTACATATAGCAAGCCTTCCTTGAAGCTACCCACGTGATATAAACACCAAATAGCCGCTGACAAAGTTTTCAGAGTATAGCCCATGGAAGTTTCCTCATCCAAAGCCAAATTACGTATGTCATCGTTCTCTTTGGCCGCCATCAGATAAGGTTCAATCCGTGTGTCATATAACCTGCCTATAGCCACTATATCTTCAAAAGGAAGTTCACGATTTCTCCATACCCAATGATGTATTAACTCCGAAAGAATGACACAAGCCCCCACGCATCTTGGATCTGTATGAGTCAACCGACAAATTTGCTCCGCATAAAAAGATATATTTTCCCTCCAAAGACCAACAACAGAAGTCCGCATCAACGCTCCATTTGCCGCACTATTTCTATTCGAAAGTTCCCACATCACTTTGGCCGATTCCATCGGTTCTTTTTCATAATCAGCTATACTTAATACATTGTATGTATACCTTCCTATACCCATAGGTTCTTGTTTAAACCAATTCTTAAAATTTCTAGCTACCGTATCAAGTTTTATTTCCTGGTCTTCAAGCATGGCATTAGCTATGCAAAGCATCATATCCGTATCATCCGTCCATTCCCCAGGTCTCCATCTCTTCCGATGCCAGTCTTGAACAATCTGACTATAAGCATCTATCCCTTTAGGATAGTTACTCATAACTTCCTTGCGGGACATAAATTCAGTGCCCAATCCCAAAGCATCTCCTATAGCTTGACCAAAAATTACACCCTGTATACGTTTTTTCATTGTGTAATCTTCCAACTCATCAGATGGGTCTTCAAACAACTCTCCAATCCATTTATCCACAAAGCGTTCTAAAAAAGATTTTTTTCTTATTATTTTCATCACTCAATCTATTAAACTTTCACTCTCATCCGAATGCCTTGCAGCATTCCTCAGCACACATTCCTTGCTCGTATTGGCGTAGCAATACACACAAAAATGCCGACAAGTGTCATACATGCCGATGTCTTTGCTCACCATGCATCCACACACTTTACGCTGGCCTTTATCCTTCAGGTTCTTTCTCTCCGCTGGTATATCAGGAATCTCGCCAAACAAATCCGGCTCCGGCCATTTACCCGTATGCAGGTAGTACACCAATTCCTTGTCATCCCCAAACACCCGCTCCATCAACTCCCCGTCAATGCAACGGTTATGCTCTATACCATACTTTTCCAAGTCAATCTCCTCGGCACAGGTAGCCAACTTGATGTCCCAACCTTCGGAAGCCCAAGCCTCGCGCAGCTTCACCAAGCCCTCCACCATCTCCTGCCGTTGCGCCTCATTCATCTCGGCCTGTTCTACATTCTCCTTGGTAAAGCAACCGGTCTCTTTCATCAAGTTACTCTGCACTTTCCGATAAGCCTTTACATCCACAAAGCTGAATACCAGCTTATCCGTATATCCCTTCAGCTGGTTTCCTATCTTCCAAATGCGGCTAAGCAATATCCTGGGCGTAAGCGTCGGAGTAACCATCAAAGGGTCAAACCGCCAAATCACCCGCTCATGCCCTATCCTCTCCGACAACTCCCGGAATGTCTTTATCCTTTCCCCCACACTTGGCACATTCGGCTCAAAACCCTCATCCGCATAATCATTCAGCGTCACCTGAAAATAATAATGAATGCCTCGCTCATCCAGTTCATGCAGATAAGGCAATATTGGCTTCGGATTCTTTGTCCAAAACACAACAACCCTACACCGTGCAAAAGACACATACATCTTCTGCCGATTGAAAGGATTATACCACACGCAATACCCCTTCTTCAAGCGGTTGAAGAACCACTTGGAGTAAAAGGCCGGGATATCCGTGGAGCGGCTGGCGGAGATGATGACGGGGATGATAGGCTCCCCTTCTTTGCCTTTCCCACTTATGACAACAGATTTGATATTCATTGTATTGGGTTGTATTATGTTCGCAATGTCGTAAAAATCGCCAACATATCCAAAACAAATCTACTATTATACGATATTATACAACTTTTCAATGTCACTTAGAATCTCGTCATTCAAATAATTCTCTACCGCTTTATACATTGCTTTTGACCCAAACAGATATTCTCCCAACTTGTCCTCACTAACAGTTTCTTTTACTTTGCGAAGATACAGATTAATAAGTTCCCAATCCCATTGAATCCGGGGATTCTTCTGCATGACTTTCCAATCCAATTCATTCTGATGTTGAAAAATAAACTCTTTGGAAATAGGAAGATAAGAATACAATGCAACACCTTTTTGTTCAAGTCTTGAGAAGGCATCATTTTTCATTTTTTCTGTAATCTCAAATGATGTGCCAGCTATTTCTTGCAGATGATTCAAAGTTTCTCTAATGTTGTTGATTCCCATTTGGGCGAAGAAACCATCATTTTTCATTAGCTCTTTTACTTGTAGACCTCCTAAATGTTGAACCAATTCCCAACTCCAATCAGTAAATTTATTTTGTGCTATATATTCAAATTCTGAATAAATAGGCTCTTTAAGGAAATCTATATAGCAAGAATATCGGTAAACATTGAAAATCCATGCTCTCCAATAATAGCAATCTTTAAATGATGTCGCATCATAATATAAATCTATGAGTTCAAGTCTTGCAGAATTTCCAATACGTGGGTTGGCACAATATTTAATTTCATCACCCCAGAAAAATTCTTCTCCTTTTCTGTGGATAACATTCATATTTGTAAGGTAATAATGTTCTTTACCTTTACTAATATAATAAGCCTTACAAGTTTCATATTTAGAGATTTGATCATCATTTAAAGGGTAGTATTTCCGAATAAGGTTATGAAATAGGCATATTCCATAAACACCCTCACTTAATACAAAATTTCTCCATAGAGCCAATGCTGCCATATTAACTTGCATCTGTGCTCCATCTTTCATCTTCTGTATCTGATCAATATTCCATTGAAACTGCTTTAGACTTTGCATATTATAAAGCACATCATTAGCATCATTCATGGCTTGCTTCAAATTCAAATTTAAAGTGTTATTGTACAACAAAATTGCATTATCCATTACAAGCACATATTTAAGTTCACGATTCAATTTTAGTTATAGATATACACGCCCATGACCATTTCTCCTTTCCTTTATTATAGTCATATGCAGCTAAAACCGTAATTGTTTCACCTCCTTTCAGGTTGTATCTTTCAACCTTCTTTGGATGAATATAACAGTCTATATTCTGTCCTTTAACAAAGGCAAATGATTTATTGGCCAATTTCAAAACATTACCACTTATTCTTTTTATATAATTGCAGTTAATTATCTCATCTTTGACTATTTCTGTCTTAACAATATTAATCCCTCCCTTCTGGGCAGGAATCCAGAAAATATTAAGTAAAGCCCCTTCTTTGATATTCCCTTCTTTGATATTTAATTTTTTAAGCTTTACCATTGTACGTTTTTTCTCTTCATAAATAATGAATGCACGTTTGTTTACTGCATCAATGGCTGTTACAATGGCAATACTCTTATTGGTTCCATTTAATAGAATAGAATCTGTAATTCGCTTATAATCAATATTATTGCTTTTGTCTGAGGAGGCGTTCAATACATATGGTTCTCTTGTCCAACTCTGTACTTCGTAAGGTAAATGCCATCCTTCCTTCATATAGCACTGCATCATTTGTTCTATGTGATATTTTGCACGAGGATAATCTTTACGAGATAGATACATCGAAGCAATTTTCATTCTTACTTTGCCTAAGAATTTTTCTTGCGTTTTGCTGTGAACCGCACGCAATAGGCAAGCCAAACAAGTTTCTGTGTCTTCTTTATAAAGTTCACTCAACAACTGCCATATCCAAAACTCAGATTGCTTTTTCCTTACAAATGGCATCACTGCATTTAAAGCATCTTCTCTTGCCGTTTCTGTAGCGAGCATTAGTTTTCCACAATAATATCCTGGATAGAGCATATTAGGATAATCTTCCATCAGTTTTTCTATTTTGGGTAGAAAAGCACGAATCTTCTCTTTATCCTTTAGTCTTAATAATGCTTTAGAATAAGCTATATATGCTCGTTCAGCTAGTGATATGATTTTCTGCCCATCTTTTAATTCGATTTGTTGGTAATCTTCTGGTAATAAGTTATCCAGATTCCACCATTCAAAGAAATCTATTAGATTTTCCCACGTCTCAAAACCTAAACAAGATTTCAACAGATACGAATATCCTTTTGATGGATTAAAAGTATATTTGTTGAATAGGGGAAATAGTTTATCAAGTTCCTGTATGTTACTCATAGGAATACTTTTGACATACTCAGTAAGTATCCACAATACTGTATCAAAGAATAATGAATCTGTTGATATAGTCAACAAGTCTAAATTCGTTACTTCCTCAATATGATTATAAAAGTTTGTATTGTCCTTATTCTCAATGTCTCTTTTTAGCATATAATATAGTGCCCACCCCATCTCACGCTGTGACCAAATATTCTGCGGGGATGAGCTTAAATCTGTTTTGGCCATTTCATAGGCTTCCAAAACATTTCCAGCTTTACACATTGTCGTTATGTCTTTTACTGTTGCCATCTCTATTCAAAATGATTTTGTATTTCCTCTATTAAGATTGCAAATTCCTTATCGTCTTTACCAAGTAATGACATAGGCTTAGCATAGGTCACGAATCCAGATTCATTGATATAAATTTTAAGATATGAAAAACTGTCTGACGTACGAAAATAAAACACTACGCTATAATCTTCTTTGTGCTCAACAACATTGGTTATTTGGATGGTAAGCCCATCGCATGCAGAACAAATAAGATTATATAATTTTTCATGTATCTCATCTGATGGAGCATAATCAAAAATTAATGGCATGGCACGTTCACCATTCAACATCATACATACCATTACATTATGGGAAGATGTTTTTTGCGGCACAGCCTTCAAAAATATGCCGCCTTTTTTATATCTTATATCATAACGTTCTATATCATCAGGTGTTTTTATGTAATATATTTCCTGATAAGGTTTGCTTTCTACTTTGGCTATGTTATATGGCGTTCCCTCCATATTTTTTTTGATGCACATACATTTTGCATGCAAATAAATAGGGGCTGTGGAATTGTGAAAAGGAGAATGTTCTGTATTCCCAATAATCCTACATTCTTCACTAATTTTTGCACATTGCTGTATCGGCTCAATACGGAATCTCATAAATGGAGTTATATGAGGCAGATTAGCAATATATAGAGTTTGCCGCGCTCTTGTAGTTGCCGTATATGCCCAACGTAAGCAATCGTCACTCAATCCTGTTCGCCCGCTATAATCAACGATAACTTTTCCCCATTCCCCACCTTGGCATTTATGTCCTGTTACTGCATATCCATATTTGGCCTTTAGGCAATTAAAATAAGGATCCTTTCTTAGGGTTTCGGCAAAGTCTTTTGTGCCTGATTTTAAATCTGGATGCCGCATGCAAAAATTGATAAACAAAGCCCTTTGTTCATCTATGCTCAAAGATGGTTTGCTATTAGTCAATAAATCCAAAAGTAACATGCAATTTTGAGGATTATTTTGGGAATCAGGCACCTGTATATGAATAAATTCCATTGTTATCACTTTTCTTGTTTTGATACCGCCTTCTTGCACATAAACCGGTGCTGATTGTTTCATTTTCTCTCCAATGTGCAATACCGGAACAAATTCCCCATTCATTCTGTCAAGGAGATAGTTGTTTTGGATAACAAGGAGGACATCGCCAACTCGTAACTCTGGATTTTCTTCACCATACAATTCTTTACGAATATCTTTATTATATTCTGACGCTGAACAGTTTGAGTAGCATATGATAGCACAATCATTCCGTGCAGTATGTTTTTGTATTTCCATGTATTTTTCCAGAATCTTCCCTGATGGCAAAGATTCAACATCGCCTTTCTTCTCTTCAAAAATCAAGCGATTACGTTTTTCTTGTTTGAGCAGATTCCTTATTAGCATTGCGTTTTTTAATATGACACTGTCCTCTGCTTGTCGTAGAACCTCTGTTAATTCAGCCTGCATCACTTTTAATCCCTTTTCAGTAAAAAAATCTGCATTTAAAGCATTTGATACGAATTCTCCAACAGGAGGTAATTGCGCTGGGTCACCAACAAATATAGCTTTACCACCAGATGATGGACGAACAAACGTCAAGAGATCATTCATTAAATTATCTGTACCAAATTTGAACAGTTCTTGTTCATTCTTGAGGGAACACAACATAGAAGCCTCATCTATGATAGCAACAACACTTTCCGTTATTTGTATAGGGAAATATAATTTAAATTCGGATTCTGCAATATCTTCGACTTCTTTTAATTCCAGAGAGGCAGGAGCATAGATAGCATGATGAATGGTACTTGCCGGATATTGAGTTTTTGCTTCTAATACGCGGGCTGCCCTCCCCGTAGGCGCCATTAAAAATATATTTTTCTTGGTTCGTCTTATATCGTCAATTATATGCTTAATCATAGTGGTTTTGCCTGTTCCTGCATACCCACGAAGAATGAATACCGAGGCATCGCTCTCAATGAATTCTTTTATTTTATTCAGCACTTGCTGTTGTTGGGTAATTAATGTCATTTTAAACTATTTTATTTCCCAGTTCTCCATGGAATTTTAAACATTAAAAAGCGTGGAACTGCGTGCCATCCATCGTTCTTGAAGTTCCTGAGAAAACCCGATACACTAATGGAATAGACAACAGTCCCACGCTGGAAACCAGCGTAGGAACAGACTGTACCATTCTTTATATCATTGAAAATTTCCTAGGTTCTCAAGAACAAGAATGAAGCACAACGCTTCTTACAATTTTATCTCACAATGTATTGAAGGCAACGCTTTGCACTTCACCCGCAAACATACGCATTTATTTTGGAAGAAAGAAATGAACGCCCTTTTTTCTTTCATTTTTCTTTCGCACTCCTTCTCAGCCTCTACCCTGTCCGCATTTCCTACCTTCCCCCTTCGCTCCATAGCATCGAAGCAGGAACGAAGCAATACCGAATGGGGTACGAATCGGGTAGGTAGATGGTAAGAAGCAGGCAAAAAGTCTGCAAAATTCCGTCCATAAGTCATTGATTACAAACAGGGTGAAAAGGAGAAATGTAGAGCTTTTGGACAGGAAATGCATGATTTCGAGGAAATACGGATGTATATTCTTTTCACAAAATAAGGAAATAGGCAGAAGGATTCCTAAGCAATCTGCTTTGTTGACAAAACCATTACATGGATTATAACCGGCTTGAAAAGGAAATGCAATCAAGTTGATTGCGGTCGTTAATCAACTTGATTGCATAAGGAAATCAACAAGAATACAAGTACTCCGGTTGAAGGGGATGGCGAGGCCGGAAAAAGGTTGCTATTTCGGCAGGTTGAACGCCACAGACAGTTCCTTCATCTGCACATCGGTCATGCCGTCCGGCTCGAAGCCCATGTTGCGGGCGTTGACGTAGATTTGCGCCGACTTGGTCAACACATCCACTTGGTCGAAGGCATCCATGATGTCGGTGCCAACGGCAAAGACGCCATGCTTCTCCCACATCACCACGTCGTAATCTTTCAGTTCGGCCAACGTAGCCTCGGCCAACTCTACGGAGCTGGGCATCCGGTAGGGCACGATGCCCAGTCCGCGCGGGCAGAAAGCTTTGGTTTCGGGTATCATGCTCCACAACAGGCGGGTAAGCACGTCTTTTTCCAAGAACTTCTTGGCGTGGCTCATGGCTACCAATTCGATGGGATGGGTGTGCAGCGTGGCTCGCTTCTGGCCGCCTTCGGCCACCAGGGTGTTATGCACCATCAGGTGGGAAGCCACTTCGGAGGTGGGCACAACGGGCCGGTCGGCCAAAATGACGTAGCTGGCGCAATCGTCGCAAATGCGTATGACGGAGCCGTTTTCCATGGGGTGGCGGGCCAGGTCGCGCATGCGCTTCTGCGTGCCTTTACAGAAGAAATAGCATCCCTTCAAGTAATGGAGGGTGATGCCAATGGGCTTTGGTTCGCTGATGGCCGGCATCCGGCGGATGGCATCGTCTACACACTCCGTGACATTGATGGTGATGTTGCCGCCATTGCGCTCGGCCCAACCTTTTTGCCACAAATACCCGGCCACTTCGGCCACTTTATCTACTTCGCAGGCAAGGGCAGGATGCCCTTCAAGAATCGATTTCATAATGTTATTTTTACTATAAATTCATATCAAGTAAATAAATGATAATTTGTCGGGTTGCGCTGTGTTTGCGATGGCACGCAGATGACGCAGACAAGCGCAGATTTACGCAGATTTTTTCTTTTCGTCATGCGAATGACAGATCATAGCGCAGCCCCTAAGAATCTGCGGTCATCTGCGCTTGTCTGCGTCATCTGCGTGCCATCGTAAACACACGACTAAATTCCCATTCATAGCATAAGCCAAATAGGATTTTGTTGCCTATTCTAACAACTGAGGCAAGAACGAGGATACTATCAGCACCACCAAACCGGCCACCAGCACGGCTATCGTCTTGGCAGAGCAGCCTTTCCACTCTTTCAAGATAATCCCCCAAACATTGGAGAACACCACATTCAGTGCCATCAGGATGCAGAAGGCAAAGGTAGTCAAAACCGGCGACTCCGTAAGGAAACCTTTGCCCAAAGCCAAGCCGAAAAACTGACTATACCACAGGATGCCGGCCAGCATGCAGAACAGCAGATTATTGCCCCATACTCCACCCTTGCGGTAATCTGCCCAAGTGTGGTTCTTGCTATTCTGGTAAAAGCAGTAGACAGCATTCGTCAGAAATCCGCCCAAGGTTACCAGAAACGTGGCGGGCAACGTCTTGAACACGTCTGCCGACTCTTCAAAATGAATGGAGGAGCCGAACTCCAGCCCTACGTTGAAACAACCGCTCATGAATCCGGCCAGCAAAGCGATGGCTATGCCTTTGGGAAAATTAAAGTCTTTCACTGCACTTTTCTTTTCCTGCTCGCTCAAGCTTCGGGACTTCATGCTGCCTGCCATGCCGATAATGGCGATGCCTGCGAGCGTAACGGCCACACCGATGATAACAGCCGCCGTAAGCTTCTCCAAGTGGTGCGCCTCGGGATAAAAGACATTGAGCATGACCGGCGCCAAGATAGTGCCCAGCCCCGCACAGGTGCCCAGCGAAATGCTCTGCCCCAAGGCCACCCCCAGGTAGCGCATGGACAAGCCGAAGGTCAGGCCTCCTACTCCCCATAGCACGCCGAAAAGTATGGTCATGCCTACATCCAAGGCCTTTACGCCTGCAAAAAGCTCCGCAAGGCTATGCCCCGGCGGGATGGCCAGCAACAAGCCCAAGAAGGGAAATACCAGCCAGGCAAACACGCCTTGCACCATCCAGTACGACTCCCAGCTCCAACTCTTTATCTTATTAATGGGGACATAGCTGCTCGACTGGCAAAAGGCGCCTATGGCAATGATTAATAGTCCTATTGCTATATTCATAATCTATTTCATTTTATATAGGTATGTGTTTACGATGGCACGCAGATGACGCAGATATAGCAGATAACCGCAAATTTTTAATAACTGCGTCATGTATCTGTCATTCTGAACATAGTGAAGAATCTCCTATTATGTGAGAGATGCTTCACTTACGTTCAGCATGACGAAAAGAAAAAATCTGCGTAAATCTGCGCCCGTCTGCGTCATCTGCGTGCCAACAAAATACACAGCGTAGACAGATAAATTATCATTTACCTATTCCTTACTTGCGCTTAGAAGTTACCTCCGCCTCATACTTTTCTACCTCAGCGATGTAGCCATCGCCTACGGGCACATTGTTTTTCAGGCAGAACATGTCCCACACGGCCGGCCAAGGCATTGATTTGCTTTCTTCCAGCAGAGCCAGCCGTTCAAATCCTTGCCCGGCTGCCTCGTATTGGCGGAGGGCGGCCAGCGGCTCAAGCAAGGCACGCATCATGCACTTTTGGGCGGCACGGCTTCCTATGACATAGGCCCCGATGCGGTTGATGGAGGCATCGAAATAGTCAAGGCCATAATGCACACGCTCCAGGGCATGGCAGCGCACGATTTCCTGGAAAAGCTCAAGCGTGGGGTCGTCCATGATGGTGACATGGTCGGAATCCCAACGAACAGGACGGCTTACGTGCAGCATCAGCTCGGGCACGTAGAGCAGCAGAGACGACACCTTGTCGGCCACGCTCTCCGTGGGATGGAAATGCCCGGTGTCCAGTGTTATCATCTTGTTGCGTGACACGCCATAGCCGATGTAAAAGTCGTTTGAGCCTACCGTATAGCTTTCAAGGCCAATGCCAAAGACTTTAGACTCGATGCAATCCTTCATGTGCCTGTAGTCGGTAGCAAAAATCCGGTCGAGAGAGTCTTTCAGCAATTCGCGATACTTTATGCGATTCACCGTAATGTCCTTGCTGCCGTCGTGCACCCAGATGTTCATGATGCAAGGGTCGCCCTGGGCTTCACCCATAGCCTCCGCAATGGCACGGCAACGCTTGGTGTGCTCTATCCAGAAGTTGCGGATGCCTTCATCGGGATTGGACAACGTCAGGTTTCCGCTTTTGGGATGGGAGAAGGAAGTGGAGTTGAAATCGAGCTTCATGCCATGCTCCTTGCCCCACTCTATCCAGCTTTGGAAATGACGGGGCTCCACTTGGTCGCGGTCTACCACCTCGTCCTTGAAGTCGCCGTAAGTCTCGTGCAGATTCAGCCGATGAGTGCCGGGAATGTAAGAAACCGCCTTCAGAATGTCCTGGCGGAGCTCATCAATGTTGCGTGCCCTGCCCGGATAGTTTCCAGTGGTCTGGATGCCGCCGGTAAGTGCTCCGGCATGCCGCTCAAAACCCATGACATCATCCGCCTGCCAGCAATGCAAAGACAGATGGAAATTTTGCATGGTCTCCAGCACCTTGTCGGTATCCACGCCTAAGGCGGCGTAACGCTCGCGTGCATTGTCGTAAGCGTTCAAAATGTTTTGTTCTTTCATAGCTCTTATTTTTTAGTGATTGATAAATAGTTGTCATAGGCATCACTCCAAACGTCTTCCTCCGCCGGCGTGAAATACTCCAATTTTGCATGGGTGGAAATGATGCGGCGCATCTCTTTCAAGGAAGACACCGCCCCGGCGGCTTTGGCCTGAAGCATGATGTTTCCTATGGATGAAGCCTCGCCCGGGCCGGCTACCACGGGAAGGCCGATGGCATTGGCCGTGAATTGATTCAAAAGCCTGTTGCGCGACCCTCCGCCAATGATGTGCAACCGGCTGACAGGCTTTGAGGCCAAGCCACGGAAGACATCCAGCACCTCGCGATACCTCAGTGCCAGGCTCTCGAAAATGATGCGGATAAACTCGCCGTGGGTTTGCGGGCAAGCTTGCTCCGTGCGCCGGCAATAGGCACAAATAGCCTCGGGCATGCAGTGCGGGTTGGCAAAGGCCTCATCATCCGGATTGATGAAGCAAAGGAAAGGACGTGCCTCCATGGCCAGCTCCACCATCTGCGGATAAGTGTACTTCACGCCTGCCTTGCGCCACTCAGCGAGGCATTGCTCCACTATCCACATGCCGGTAATGTTCTTCAACAAGCGGATAGTGCCGTCCACACCTCCCTCGTTCGTGATGTTGAAGGCTGAGGTCTTTTCGTTGATCACCGGCTTGCTCGTCTCAATGCCCATCAGCGACCAGGTGCCCGAACTGAGGTAGGCAAAATTCTCGTCGCCGGCAGGGACGGCCGCCACGGCAGAAGCCGTATCGTGACCCGCCACGGCTATTACCGGGATGGAAGAAAGTTGCAGCGCTTCGCAAATATCTTCCGACAGTCCGCCTATAGCAGTCCCCGGCTCTACCATCGGAGGGAACAAGGATGCATCTGCACCGAGCATGCCCAGCAGAGAAACATCAAACTGACGGGTGACAGGGTTCAGCAGCCCGGAGGTGGAAGCGATGGTATATTCAGTGACCTTATTGCCCGTAAGCATATAGGACAATGCATCGGGGATGAAGAGCAAACCGGAGGCTTGGCTCAATGCAAAATTATTGTGACGCTTCAGCGTATATAGCTGACAGATAGTGTTGAAATCCAGGTGCTGGATGCCCGTGCGAGCATAAAGCGCATCGGCAGGCATCACTTCACGGAAGAAGTTCTCCTTCTGCCCCACGGTGTGAGGGTCGCGGTAAGCAAAGGGCAAGCCCAGGAAAGTGCCGTCGGGCGCCAAGCAGACAAAGTCCACTCCCCAGGTGTCGATGCCAATGGAGGTTACCGGGATACCTTTCCGCGCCACGGCAGCCAGGCCTTCCTTCAGATGTTCGTACAAGGAATAGATATTCCAATAGAAATGTCCGCCGAGGCGCAACATGCGGTTGGGGAAGCGGGTCACTTCCTCCAACTCGAGGCGGTCGCCCGCCAATGTCCCTAAAATGGTTCTTCCGCTCGTTGCCCCCAAATCGAAGGCCACAAAATAATCAGTTGTCTTCATAAGTAGGTGTACAGAATTAAATGATAATTTATCTGAGTACGCTGTGTATTTTGTTGGCACGCAGATGACGCAGACGAGCGCAGATTTACGCAGATTTTTTCTTTTCGTCATGCTGAACGTTAGTGAAGCATCTCCTAAAAGCAGGA